>CAVALT010000098.1:0-6048 GCA_963589455.1 Clostridiales bacterium | reverse complement strand
AGAATAATGCGATAAATGCAGAAACTATAACAGCATGAACCTTCTGAAGTGCCGGTGCCTTGGCTACCATAGCATCTACAAGCTCAACATGAAGATGTGTTCTGGTTACAGTGATTCCGACACCTGCTAAAAGCATGGAGAAGACATTGAGATACTGTCCTGCCTCCATATACCACTTAAAGCCTCCGATGCCCGGAATGTATCTTAATATAACGTTAGCTAAAAGTATAACCATCATTGCGGCGCACATAACTGCCGAAACAAAGGTTGTCACCTTATCCAAGATCGTCTGTATTTTTTTCATAGATCCCAACTTTCCTTTTTGATGCCCGAAGCTTAAAGCAAACTCCGGGTCAGGGCAGATCCTTCAGATAATTCCTGTGCACTAAGCCTAAGTGCCCGTCTCCTCGGATCCAAAATCAGTGTAAAAATGCAGAAAATCGGGCAGAGCGTTATGCTCCGCCCGTTTCCATGAAAAAGTTTATTGCTGTCATGCAGCATCTGTATCGGCTTTGTTAAAGTGTGAGATACTGCATAAATTAGGGTCTAAATCCTGATACCGGTCAGTGACAAATATTTTTATCACTGACATTATAATCTGTCTGTATATGCAGATTACTGTGCAAGCCAAGCCTGAAGCTCGTCATAAAGCTCGCCGTAGGTGTCAGCATTGTCTGAAAGAACTGAAGCTGTAGCCTCCTTGAAAGCAGCAAGATCAGGATAGTTGATCTTCATGCCCTTCTCCTCAAGACTTGATACGAGAGACTCTGTCTGCTCCTTGTTCATCTGACGGTTGTAGTCAGCAGATGCTGTAGCAGCTGCCTGAACAATCTCCTGCTGATCAGCACTCATCTTCTCCCATGCGCTCTCAGCTATGGTGAAGCACATACCTGAGTAGATGTGGTTAGTAACGCTTAAGTACTCCTGAACCTCATAAAGGTTGTTGTTGTAGATAACCGGAATCGGGTTCTCCTGAGCATCGTAGGTCTTCTGCTGAAGTGCCTGATAAAGCTCTGAGAATGCAAGCGGCTGCGGGTTAGCACCAAGTGCTGTCATTGTAGCCATGATAACCGGGTTCTCAGGTGTACGGATGAGAAGTCCCTTCATATCATCAGGTGTCTCTATAGCTCCCTTGGAGTTTGTTACGCAGCGGAAACCGTTGTCATAATGTGCAAGCACTCTCATGTTCTGCTTAAGAAGCTCTGCCTCTGCAGCTCCTTCGATATCACCGTCCATGAACTCCCATGCCTTATCGAAGTCCTCAAAGAGGAACGGAAGTGCAGAGATACCCATCTTAGGCTCATAGGTTGCAAAGTTAGAAGCATCTGTAATGATGATATCGCAGGTGCCTGAATCAAGTGCAATAGAATTGATGAGGTCTGCATCACCGCCGAGCTGTCCTGAAGTATAGATCTCAACAGATACTGCTCCGCCGGTCTTATCAGCTACTTCATCAGCGAACTGCTGAGCAGCCTTGGTACGAGGATCCTCTTCATTAGTTGATACACCAAGCTTAAGTACAATAGCATCTCCTGACGCTGCTGCAGCCTCTGTCTCAGCTGCTGCTTCTGTCTCGGCTGCAGCCTCTGAAGCTGCTGCAGTTGTAGATGTTGTTGAGCTGCTTCCGCAGCCTGCAAGGCCAAGAACCATTGCGCTTACTGTTGCGAGTGCAATTATTTTTCTCATAATTACCCTTTCCCTTTCATTAAAAAATGATATTTAATAAACACATCAGTGAATATTACATAAGTCCCTTCTTAACAAGTGCCTTTTTAAGCTCTGCTGCTCCGAAGCGAGGGCTTGAAAGAACAACCTTGCCGAACTTGTCTGCAAGATACTGCTCGCAGTAAGCCATAGATCCCTGAGCAAGAACTATTACATCAACCTTATCTGCAATCTCTGCTGCACACTCACTCATACGAGCCTTAAACTGCTCCTGATCAAGGCCGAATGCTCCGTCAACCAGGCAGTCAACAATCTCAATCTTCTTATTATTCTCACGTGCCATACGCTTAACTGTGTTCTTGGTTGGCTCAAGAGTAGTTGCAAGTGTGGCCATAACGCCTATTCTTGCTCCCTTACGCACTGCCTCGCGGCACATCTCCTCATCAACTCTGACTATAGGCATTCCGATGTACCTTGCAGCATCCTGTGCACAGTCAGCAACCTCTCCTACTGAGCTGCAGAGATTAAGTACAGCGTCACAGCCCTCCTCGGCTGCCTTCATGTACATACCGATAAGTCTTGCAGCAGGTGCAGTGGTTACATATCCTGCCTCACGAACCTCCGCAAGGATAGATGGATCCTGCAGGCTGTAAAGCTCTGCCTCATCTCCTATCTGTGCTCTGACCTCACGCTCTACGTCTGCAATAAGCTCAGGAGTTGTGCTTGTGTAAATTAAACCTACCTTCATTATGTAAATGCCTCCAAATCTAAAATCCTATCTTTCGCGGATTTATTCTTTTAACGTCCTATGTTGATAATACACTGTTTCTAAAAAAAATCATAGTCCGAAATTTAAACAATGTATTGTCACTATTTTTATGCGAAATAAACAAATGTTTAGCTTTCGTTATTTTATTGATAGATTCCATTATATTAATTATGGATATTTCATGCAATTTATATATGAATCTATGGGAAATTGATCAATTTTTTCAGCATTATTTCCATTTATACAGTCAATATGTTGAAACTGTATATTACTGTCCTGCATTCCTTATCTTAAGGTAATTCAGTCATTAAGTGCAGTCTGCCATGCTCTGCAATTGAATTTAATGTCCTGTTTTTCTCTATGTATAAATGATAATACATCCTACCTATGCCCTTTTTCACATTTTATTTCTAATAATACGCTGATTAAAGCGTTTCTCACGCTGGATTTACGCTGCAAGCAGCTAATTCTTTTTTTAAATCCGTGCGATCCGCCTGAGGCTGTTAAGTAAACGCTGATTAAATCGGCATTTCCTTAACACAATTCATTCTCCTTTTGTACACAATTTGAGCACAGACATAAGGTAAGGTTCTATACAGCAAAACGAAATTCACATATGCACGAAGAGCCAATGCTCTGTACAGCCACAACGAGGATTTGCAGAGCAGACTCAGGATATGTGCTTAATGATAACTATTTAATAAGGAGACATTTTATGAAGAAGCATTTAAGTTTTGCTGTTATTGCAGCACTTGCCATATCCGTGACAGCGTGCTCATCATCTAAAGCAACACAGGAAACCACCGCCTCCGCAGAAACGGCTGCTGAGGAAACCACTGATGCTGCCGCTGACGATGAATCAAAAAGAGGAACCGGGGAACAGTTCACTGCGACTGAAGCCGGCGAGCATGCTATAGATGCTGATGGTACATCAGAGAGCTACAGCAATATAGGAGTATCCAAATCCGGAGACAGCGATGAGGGAGACAGTGCAGACTTTTACGGCACTAATGCTGCTGTTATTGCTCAGAACGGAGGTTCACTGGATATCAGTGATTCTAAGATCGATACCGATGCTGCCTATGCCAATGCTGTATTTGCATACGGAGAAGGCAGCACGGTCAATATAAGCGACTCTACTATTGAGACCTCAGAGCATAATTCCGGCGGAATTATGGTTACCGGCGGCGGTACTCTTAATGCAGACAATCTTCATGTTACTACTCAGGGCGGCTCCAGTGCGGCAATCAGAAGTGACAGAGGCGGCGGAACCATTACCGCAAACGGCGGCTCCTATGAAACCAACGGCTCAGGCTCTCCTGCTATTTACTCTACCGCTGATATTACTGTAAATGACGCCGAGCTTATATCCAACGTTGCTCAGGCCATTGTTGTTGAGGGAAAGAATTCGGTAACTCTTAATAATGTAGATGCTGTCGGAAACAATACAGTTCAGAACAGCGATAAAACAGATCTGCTTCAGGCTGTTATGATTTATCAGTCCATGTCAGGTGATGCAGACAGCGGCAAGGGAACATTTACCATGAACGGAGGCAGCCTTACCTCGCAGAATGCAGGAATGTTCTTCGTTACCAATACCGTGGCCGAGATTAATCTTAATAATGTTAAGCTTAACTATGCTACGGATGATCTGCTCAGAATTCAGTCCGAAGGCTGGGGAAATGAGGGTGAAAACGGAGGCCAGGTAACACTTAACGCTGAGGATCAGTCTCTTTCAGGCATTATCACTGTAGATGAGAATTCAAATCTCAACATGTATCTTAAGGGAAGCTCTGACTTTAACGGATCAATTGATAATTCCGGCAAGGTCTATGTAGAGCTTGAGGATGGTGCAGTATGGACGCTTACTTCTGATTCTGATATTACCGGACTTACCTGCGGCAAGGATGCCATCAGACTTAACGGACACAAGCTTACGGTTAATGGTGAGGAATATACAGAGGGAACAGAATCAAGCGGCGAGGCAATAGAGACCGTAGTATATGAGTCTCACGGTGCTCCGGACATGCCGGGAGGCGGTGCGCCTGACGGCGAGAAGGGAAATGCTCCCGACGGCAATGCTAAGGCCCCTGACGGAAACGGACAGGCTCCTGACGGCAAGATGGCTCCTCCTGACGGTCAGAAGCCTAACGGAACAGACAACGTTTCATCCGACAGCAAGCAGACTCCACCTGAGAAGCCTGATGGCAGCAAGGACGGCAGTGAACAGGGAGGACATGCGCCTGGACAGGATGGTCAGACTCCTCCTGAGAAGCCTGACGGAAATGGACATGCACCCGGCGAAGACGGTCAGACTCCTCCTGAAAAGCCGGCAGAAAGCAGCTCCTCAAAGTAAAAAGTCTCATTGCAGGCAAGCTTGCATAAAATTTTGATGCTTGGAACCTTAGGGAGACGCTGATTAATGAAATGCTGATTAAATCAGCATTTCATTAATAGCCTCCGTCGGATCGCACGGATTTACTTTGGGATTAGCTGCTTCGCAGCATATATCCGGCGTCGGAAACGCTTTAATCAGCGTTTCCTTAAATAAGCATTTCATTAATCAACATTTACTTTTGTTTCCTGCAGTTTAAGAAGACATATAATACGGATCATGTATACATCTGTGATATATTTAATCTCAGAATATATATGGTCCTTTTTATTTTTAGCTGTTTTAATGTTTTGCATGCAAATTATTTGTGTTATAATGCCTTAGGTTTTGCGAAATGTTGCTGTTTTGTGATAGGCAGCAGGCATACATTGATTCGGCAGATCGGCCGAGACAGCTACAGTGAGGATGAGATGGCAAACTTAAGCTATCATGAGCAGGAGGATAAGCGCATATATAAGAAGATGCACGACTTTATGGAGGTTCTTCCTCCGTTCTGCCGTACCTTCTTTACAGGCATAGAGCCGCGCACACAGTCACGTACGCGACTTGCCTACGCCTACGATCTGAGCATATTTTTCTCCTATCTTAAGCAAGCAAATCCACTGTATAAGGATTATAAACTTTGTGATTTTACACTGCAGAATATTTCAGATGTAGGTGTCCACGATATCGAGGAATACATGGAATATCTAAAGTATCGTCCGGATGACGATGATGGTGAAATCGCCAATAAGGAAAATGGTATCAAGCGCAAGCTGTCCTCTCTCAAATCCTTTTACAATTATCTTTATGAAAATGAGATGATCGAGAAAAATCCGGCAGCTCTTGTAAAGCTTCCGAAGATTCACAATAAGGATATTATACGCCTGGACTATAACGAAGTTGCCAGGTTGCTGGATGAGGCTGATTCCGGAGACAAGCTTACAAAGCAGCAGAAAATTTATCATGATAAGACACGTAAACGTGATCTGGCTATCCTCTCTCTCCTGCTTGGCACGGGAATGCGCATATCCGAATGTATAGGCATAGACCTTAAGGATATTGATCTGGAGGAAACGGCTGTCCGCATTCACAGAAAAGGCGGCAAGGAGGAAACCGTTTACTTCAGTGATGAGGTTGCCTCCGCTCTTTCCGAATATATGGAGGAAAGAAGCACTGCCATACCTGAAACAGGTCATGAAAATGCACTCTTCCTCTCACTGCAGAATAAGCGTATGTC
>CAVALT010000097.1:1142-6074 GCA_963589455.1 Clostridiales bacterium | reverse complement strand
TTCCACAATATCCACCTGTCCTCCGGCAGCAGCTTCATAAGCTCAAGCTCAACCTGCGTTTCGCACGGATTTGCTTTTGGATTTGCTGCTTTGCAGCGCAAAAAGCGGCACGGGAAATGCTTTAATCCACCTTCCCATTACACCAGGGAGGACGGGCAGTAATCCCTCAGGAAGCATTCTCCGCAGCGCGGTCTGTTCGCTATGCATATTGTTCTGCCGAGCGTGATTACATTGATATTCCACAATATCCACCTGTCCTCCGGCAGCAGCTTCATAAGCTCAAGCTCAACCTTTGTCGGATCATCCGAGTCAGTCAGACCCAGAAGCCTGCTTATGCGCTTAACATGTGTATCCACCACTATGCTCGGTTCATGGTAAATGTTTCCGCGTATGACATTGGCTGTCTTTCTTCCGACTCCGCTTAAGGCTGTAAGCTCCTCCAGTGTTTTCGGAACCTCTCCGCCGTGCCTTATAAGGAGCTCATTTGCACAGGCTATGATGTTCTTAGCCTTATTATGATAAAAGCCCGTCGAATGGATATCCTGCTCAAGCTCTTCTATCTTAGCCCCGGCAAGGCTCTCAAGATCAGGATACTTCTTAAACAGCTCCTTCGTCACTATATTTACCCTTGCATCCGTACACTGTGCACTGAGGATGGTGGCCACAAGCAGCTGCCAGGCATTGTCATGATCAAGATAGCATCTGTATTCGGTTCCGTATTCTCTGTCAAAGGCCTCAAGTATCGCCTTTATCCTCTCGGCTTTCGCCCTTTTGCTTTCCTTCATGTGTGTATAATCTGCCATGCTGCAGCCTTCTTCATGCGGTTCATAAGTGCCCTGCCTATTGCCGCCTCCGAATAGCCTTCCGCGGCAATAAACTCTATTTTTTCGGCATCCATCTCTCTGAGCAGCTCGAATAGACGATGTGCAGTATTCTCCTCATCATCACGGCCTCCGACGCTTTTAACCGTCACCTCTGACAGGGCATCCCGGGAAGCTGCAAGCATATCAGCTAAACACTCATCAGAGCAGAGCAGCGCTGTGCGCTCTCCCTTTGCCCTATGCTCAGAGAGAAGCTTAAGCAGTGCATACGCCTTGGCTCTGCCGTCATCTCCGTCTACAAGTATCATCTCCGCCTGAGGTGCATAATGCCGGTACTTCATACCCGGTGCCTTCGGCTTAACTCCGTCAGCAAGCGGTCCCTTAAGTGCCGCATCCTCCGTGATGCTCATGCCGAGAGTTTCCTCTATCATCTCCATGGTCACGGCACCAGGTCTCAGGAGCTGCAGCTTGTCCGTGCTGACATCAAGGATGGTAGATTCAAGTCCTATCTCACAGTCTCCGCCGTCAACTATGGCATCTATCCTGCCCATAAGATCCTCCACGCAGTGAGCAGCGCTTGTTGTGCTGGGTCTGCCTGAAAGATTGGCACTTGGTGCTGCAATATAGGTTCCGGAGGCCTCTATCAAAGCCCTGGCGACAGGATGAACAGGAAAACGAACCGCCACGGTATCAAGTCCTCCTGTGGTTGTCATCGGTACTATATCGGCCTTTCTGAAGACCATGGTAAGCGGTCCCGGCCAGTAGGCCTCGGCCATCCTTCTTGCCTCATCCGTTATATCTGCTGCAAGCTCATCCAGCTGTTCTATCCTCGATATGTGAACTATCAGCGGATTATCCGAGGGTCTTCCCTTCGCGGCATAGATGCGCTCTGCGGCTTTGCTGTTTAAGGCATCTCCGCCAAGACCGTATACCGTCTCCGTCGGAAATGCCACAAGGCCGCCCTGCTTCATTATATCTGCAGCCTCATTAAGCTTTGCCAGATCTGCCTTACTGATGACTCCTGTTTTTTTGTAATCTTCAAGTACAAAGAGCTTCGTATCCATTATCCTTTATTGTCCCTGTGAACGGTAATCTAAGTAAATGCCGATTATAGCGTTTCATGCGCCGGATCTGTGCTGCGAAACAGCTGCTTCTTTTGCAGATCCGTGCGATTTTGCGAAGTTTTTTAAGAAAATGCTTATTTAAAGAAACTCTGATTAAGGAAACGCTGATTAAAGCGTTTCCTGCGCCGGATTCACGCTGCGAAGCAGCTAATTCTCTTTTAAATCCGTGCGTTCCGTCAAAGGCTGTTAAGAAAATGCTGGTTCAATCAGCATTTCCCTAATCGGCAGTTCCCAAAAGCTTCCATATATCCGGAGTATCATACCCGAGTCTCCAGGCAGCTATGCCCCCGATGTTTTTCTCTCTGATCAGCCTGAGCTTGGCGCTGAGCGATTCATCATCTTCAATCCACAGCTGCTTAAGGCCGGATTCGTCTGTATATTCACCGTAGTACTGCCCGAGATTCTCATCCCAGCTAAGCACCATGCCGGTGTCCTGTGCATACCTCTGTGCAGCGGCAATGCCAAGTGTCGACGACTTGCTCGCTCCGTCAGCTGTTGTGCTCCACAGTCTCGAATAAAACGGCAGAGCCGCTATGATTCTGTCTGCCGATACATCCTCAAGTGTCTTCTCCATGCCGTACTCAACATAAGGCAGTGAGGAATTTGATCCCGGCTCTGTGGTATGCTCATCATAAAGCATTACAACAACATAATCGGCAAATACTCCCTGCTCATCCATGCGGTAAAAATCATTGAAATTAAACGGAACATAGTTATCTGCAGACAATATCAGTCCTGCTTTTCGGCATTCCACAGACAGTTCCCTTATGAATTGTGCATAGCTTTCACCAGCATCGCTTCTGAGACCCTCAAAGTCAAGATTAAAGCCGTCATAGCCGTAGACTTCGGCATCTGCCATAAGCCTTGATATGAAATCGCGCCTGTTTTCAGCTGATTCAAAATAGCTTCCTGTATTAAAATTGCCTACCGCCGCAGACTGGTTAAAATTATCCACGCTCACCCAGACACTGCAGCCGGCATTATGTGCTTTGCTTATATACTCCCTGCTTGAATAATTGACATAGCTGCCGTCTGCGCCGCTTATCTGTATCCATGTAGGGGAAATGACATTTATATATCCCTTTGCCGCTTCAAGATATCCGTCAAGCGAAGCATTTCCCGATTTTGAATATACTCCGTGCCATGCCATAACAGGCTTTTCGCTTAGCAGAGTATGAACAGGCTTAGCTTCATCAAAGCTGTCCGGAACGTTTTTTTCCTCTTCCGATTTGAGTTTCTTCGTACGTATAAAGCCGCTGTAGCCGTTTTCAGTAACAATGCTGCTCCAGGCCTCTCCCTGCTTCGTGACCGTAACCGCGTCTCCCTTTTCAAGCTCGGCAAGAACAGGAGCCTTGTAATCTCCCCTGGTACGAAGCTTTGTCTTGCCGGATACCTCTGCCGTAAGCTCCGATGAACCGCTTAAGCTGATGAATACTCTTCCTGCCGGTTCTCCCGCTCCGCAGTACTCTCTTATCTGCACATGCGAATACTCTGATACCAGGTCTGCCTGAATAAAAACCTTTCCGTCATGCTCGACTGCTGCCGGAGCCCCTCCGTAATCATCGTTTTCTCTGATATCCACGGTTTTATCAGAAAGCGTATAGCTAAGCATACTGTCCGTGCTGCTCCAGAAGAAGCGTGAATTCACATGCTCGTGAATATAATCAAACGGCAGATACAGCTTTCCGTTTTCGTACAGAGCCGTGCTGTTGAAATCAGCCTCATTGTTGAGATATATTCTGACCTCATTGCCGCTTACCTCAAGCCATTCAGCAAGCTCCTTTTTCTCGGATGAAGGAAGTATGCGGCTTAAAAGCCCGCTGCCAAGGCCTGCAGCTGCAAGTCCGATAAATACCAGCAAAAGCAGCAGCCTGAAAATGAATCCTGATTTATTCTTTTTTCTTCGTCTTGATCTCGATCTTGATCTTGATCGCGCTCGTGTTTTTTTCATTGCATTGGAGGATTGCTGAAGCACTCAGTGGGCCGCAGTCTGCTGTCAGTTGAGGCAAAATACATTTAGGGAAACGCTGATTAAGGCGTTTCATACGCCGGATTTGTGTTGCAGGGCAGCTAATTCCCCTGCAGCTCCAAGCTCCGTAATCAGAGTAGTATACCATTTCATTCAATCAAAAATCAACCTGACAGCCTCCGTCCTCAGGGCAGTGGAGTCGGTTCACGGCTTTGATCCAGGTTGATTTTTCTCTGTATTCAGTTGTCTCTGACAGACGATGATGTGATACCGCGGCAAAAGCCTTAAATCCGGCGTTTTTTCTGCCTGATAAGAGACTTTTTGAGCCCGGTATTTAATGTTTTCGTATAAATATGGCTATGATCCGCTTCTGATTAGATCCGGCTGAGATCTCACGCGGCTGCTTGTGACACATATCTGCTGTATGCCATATCATACCGTTGCTGTAGTGCTGACTGCACTGCCTTCACGCATAAGCAGTCGCCTGCCTCTATTATCTCTGGTGTAATAAAGGATTAAGGAATTGCTGATTAAGTAAATGCTGATTAAATCAGCGTTTACTTAAATTTGCGTTTCCTTAGCAACAGCTGCCTTTCCCTTAAACGGATGCCGCGGTCGGCAAAATTAACTGTTAACGCTTCAGGAGTTCCGATGGCGAATGCCTGACTGAAAAATAGATTTGCATGGACCGGTTTTTATCTGACCGGTCTGTGTTAAATGTGACCTCAATGCGTATTTAAATCGTCTGTCCTGCATTGCATTTTAATTATGCACAAACGCTGCCTGATCTTCAATTAAATAAGGATAAACAATACATAAAATTTTTATAAACTGAGTGGCTTTAATTGAAAGTTTTGCGTTTTTGATGTATTATATACTAACCTATAAGGAGAAATATGAGAATAGAAAGAATTAATGAAAATTCAATAAGATGCACTCTCACAAGCTTTGATTTAAGTGTCCGCAACCTCAATCTCAGAGAGCTTGCCTACGGCACGGAGAAGGCGCGTCAGCTTTT
>CAVALT010000097.1:0-1132 GCA_963589455.1 Clostridiales bacterium | reverse complement strand
TCAGCTTTTTGACGAGATGATGACCAAGGCAAGCAGCGTTGGTTTTCATGCCGAGAATACCCCTATAATGATAGAGGCCATTCCTATGAGCAGTGATTCTATTCAGCTCATCATTTCGAAGGTTCAGAATCCTGAAGAGCTGGATACACGCTTTTCCAGATTCACCCAGAACCCGGCCGTAAGAAAGGAAGCTGAGAACTGGATCAACAAGCTTGCTTCAGCATTGCTTGAAGGCACCGACGGATTTGCAGAGCAGCTTAAGGCTGCCGGAAAGTCCGCTTCAGAGGTTAAGGAGCAGTCTGACAGCCAGAGCACAGCAGCTCAGACTCCGGAAGCAGCAGCACAGCCTGAATTCAGAGCCTTTGCCTTTGACAGTCTCGATACGGTCATCTCTGTCTGCAGATCTGCCAGGACCTACCGCGGAACAAGCAGACTGTACAAGCATCCAACAGATGGGCATTATGTGCTGATCATCGACAAGGCTTCCGCTGAGAATGACGAATTTGCCAGAGCCTGCAACAATGCTGCGGAGTACGGACATATGATCAGGACAGTCAGGGATACAGAGAGCTACTATGCCGAGCACTATAAGCTTATCTCAGGCAATGCCATCGTAAAGCTCGGAGAGCTTTAATAATGCAATAATAATCAGGAGGATTAACATAATGACCATTACTAAGGATATGCGTATCGGCGAGCTTCTCACCCTTGAGAACGCACAGTTCATTGCCGGAGCTCTTATGAATTCAGGCATGCACTGCCTTGGCTGCCCGGCTTCTCAGATGGAGACGCTTGAAGAGGCTTGTGCCGTTCACGGCATCAACTGCGATACGCTTGTTGCCAATCTCAATGAGATCATGAGCGGAACTGTTGAGAAGTAAATATTGATTTGCTTTTTTAAGCGGCCGGCTGTTGTTCAGCCGGCCGCTTTTTATGTTCTGTACTGCCGTACTTCCATGTATCTCAGACAATAGACAATCATTCATCATGGCATATTCCCGCATTGACTAATATGATGCCAGAGTCAAAAGGGTCAAAAAAATGAATAAAGAAGCCATTTTTCGCAGAAAATGTGCTATTTATGAATGTTTTTGAAGATTGTGAGAGCACGCAGTGCGGAGCAATCTGGTAT
>CAVALT010000096.1:0-6118 GCA_963589455.1 Clostridiales bacterium | reverse complement strand
ATATAAGCATGGACACGGCCTCAGTTATAGGATATCTCGCCGATATCGGTGCTCCGCAGTAGCGGCAGCGCCCCTTAAGAGCCAGCCAGCTCAGCAGCGGAAACAGGTCGAGTACTCCCAGTACATGACCGCAGACCGGACAATGGCTTCTGCCTCTTGCTATATTTTCATTATGGACTATGCGGTAAGCCCAGGCATTGCAGAAGCTTCCCATTACAAGTCCGATTACAGCGGCTATGCATAGGAAATACGCTGTAGCCGCTGCCGGAAATTCAAATATACTCATTTACCCGGCTTCCTTGTATAATCTGCTGTTCTGTATACAGTCGGCCAACCCGGCCGGCAGTATACTTAGGGAAATTCCGACTAAAACAGCGTTTCCCTAAGTACTTCCGGTGGAACGTACGGATTTGCAATAGAGTTTACTGCTTTGCAGCGCAAATCCGGCGCAGGAAACGCTTTAAGCAGCGTTTCCTTACAGCTCTGCAATTATGGCATCTCCCATGCCTCTGCAGCCTGTCAGCGTGCAGCCCTCGCTCATGATATCCGCTGTACGTATGCCCTTATCAAGCACTCTGCTTACTGCAGCCTCTATATCATCAGCCTCTGCGCTCATATTGAAGCTGTAGCGCAGCATCATGGCTGCCGCAAGTATGGTTGCTATAGGATTGATCTTGTCCTCGCCTGCTATATCAGGTGCTGAGCCGTGTATAGGCTCATAGAGTCCTCTGGTTCCTGCACCGAGGCTTGAGGACGGAATCATGCCGATGCTTCCGGTGATCTCACTTGCCTCATCGGAAAGGATATCGCCGAAGAGATTTTCTGTAACGATAACGTCAAACTGAGCCGGATTCTTAACTATCTGCATGGCACAGTTATCCACAAACATCTCGCTGTACTCAACCTCAGGATATTCCTTCTGAAGTCTGTGCATAACCTCTCTCCAGAGACGGCTTGTATCAAGTACATTAGCCTTATCTACGCAGCAGAGCTTTTTGCGGCGCTTCATGGCAGTTTCAAAGCCGATGCGTCCGATACGCTCTATCTCATGCTCACTGTACGGCATAAGATCAAGTGCCTGCTTCTCCCCATTTTCCAGAGTTGTTGTAGTATGCTCACCGAAATAAGCTCCGCCTATAAGCTCTCTTACTATGATGAAATCAATGCCCTTGTCAACTATTGATTCCTTGAGCGGAGATGCTGCCTTAAGCTGAGGCCATATCTTAGCCGGACGGTTGTTGCAGTAGAGACCCATGCCGGCTCTCAGTCTGAGCAGACCCTTTTCGGCTCTCTTCTCTCCCGGAAGGCCCTCCCACTTAGGACCGCCTACTGATCCCATAAGTACCGAATCACTTGCGAGACACTTGTCAAGCTCTGACTGCGGAAGCGGATCTCCGAAGCGGTCGATAGCCGAGCCTCCCATATAGGTCTCTGTATAATTAAAGGTATGTCCGTATTTTGCCGCTATCTTATCCAGCACTCTTACTGCCTGCTCGACAAACTCCGGACTTGCACAGTCTCCTCTGATTAATGCTATGTTCTTAACCATATTATCCCCCTTTATTAGTATCCCTCTCGTAATCTATATGTGCTGTTTGCTGATTTACGCGGTCCGCTGTTATATACTGTCTGCTGTTATATGCTGTCTGCTGCCGGGCCGCCTTTATCTCTTTGTATTGATGTTTCTGTATCTGTTTAGTGCCTTCCGCATTTCAGCAGGAATTGACTGCTTGCAGATAAATTCATGTTGAAATGTGGAAGGCGGCCAAGGCCCGAAGGGGCTCTGGCCGGCCACATCGTGGATTTGCAAAGCAAATCTCCGATGTGTGCTAAATAATTACAATTGTTTATTATGCACTTACAATCCTGCCTGCGAGTGCGCTTGCAGCTGCGGATTTGGGTGAAGCCAGATATATTCTGACCTTGGATGTGCCCATGCGTCCGAGGAAATTGCGGTTGTTGGTTGCCACAACCACCTCTCCGTCTGTCATAATGCCGCCCGTTCGTCCGCAGCAAAGGCCGCAGCCGGGATGCGTGATTATCGCACCTGCATCACTCAGTATTCCAAGTGTTCCGTCGTCAAGTGCCTCCTTGTATATCTTACGGCTTGCCGGAGTTACTATAAATTTTACAAACGGTGCCTTATGCTTGCCCTTTACTATCTCTGCTGCCGCATGCAGATCCTCTAAGCGTCCGTTTGTGCAGGAGCCTAAAAATACCTCATCGACTCTTACCTCGCCAAGCTCTGCTACAGGCTGAACGTGATCAACATTTGACGGCACGGCAGCATACGGCACAAAGTCCTCGGCGCGGTAATTAAGCACCCGCTCATATTCGGCATCCTCATCAGGCTTAAGGCTCAGCTGATACTCATCGAGCTCTATATTGCAGTATTCGGCCGTTTTTGCATCAGGTGCAATAAGCGCACATTTAGCTCCGGCCTCTATGCCCATGTTCGAAATGGTCATGCGCGAAGCTACGCTCATGTTCTCAATGGTATCACCGGTAAATTCAAGTGACCTGTAGGTTGCACCTGCTGCGGTAAGATCACCGATAACCTTAAGTATTATATCCTTGGACATTACATTGTCCGGAAGCTTTCCGCTGATATTGACCTTTATGGCTGACGGAACTCTTACCCAGAGCTCGCCTGTTCCAAGTATGGACGCCATCTCTGTATATCCTATACCCGTTGAAAATGCTCCCACAGATCCGTAGGTTGTTGTATGGCTGTCAGTGCCGAATACTACATGTCCCGGCTTAACATAGCCTGCCTCAGTCATAAGCTGATGGCAGATGCCGTCTGACAGATGTAGGTTCTTTATCCCCTGCTCCTTCGCAAAATCACAGCAAATGTGATAAGCTCTTAAGTCATCCGGCTGGCTCGCAGGAACCAGATGATCACAGATGATGACCACCCTGTCCGGATCCCATACCTTATCAAAGCCCATTTCCCTGAACTTTGATACGATAAACGGCATCATGATATCGTCCAGCATAACATAATCCGCCTTAACGGTTATGATATCTCCCGGCTTAACGCTTCTTCCCGCCTTATGGCTGAATATCTTCTCTATTAATGTCTGTCCCATGTCAAGCCAGTCCGTTTCTGCGGCGCATAGCCTTGACCAGTCCGCCTGCATCTATAATGTCTATGAGATTAGCCGGAAGCGACACTATTCCGTAATGCTCCCCATTATGCTCAATGTCCTCATTGACAGTTACTGTTACTGTATCTCCCTCGCTCACCTTGTCCTGAATTTTATCGTTCTCGATCAGAAGGAGCCCATTATTTATCGCATTGCGGAAGAATATCCTCGCAAAGCTCTTTGCTATAACGCATTTTATACCAAGTGCCTTAACCACCTCGGGAGCCTGCTCTCTTGAGGAGCCGCATCCGAAGTTATTGCCTGCAACTATGATGTCCCCCGGCTCTATCTGTCCCGCAAGCTCCGGTCTTAACGGGGAAAATGCGTACGGCTTCATCTCGTCTATGGTCTTGAAGACCAGATATTCTGTCGGAAGTATGATGTCTGTGTCTATATCATCTCCGAGACACCATACTCTGCCTGTAAATTTTTCCATGTTTTTTTCCCTGTGTATCTGTTTAGCACTTTCCGTATTTCAACGTGAATTGACTGCTTGCAGGCAGCTTCACACTGAAATGCGGAGAGCGGCCAAGGCCCGAAGGGCCTTTGGCCAGCACATGGAAGATTTGCAAAGCAAATTTTCCATGTTTGCTAAATAGTTACTTCTTTATTATCTCTGCTGTTGATGCTTATCTGGACCTCCAGCTGTTCCTGAACATTTCCGAATATGTCTTATCCGCACCGTTATCAATCTTGTATACGGTCTGCGGTCACGATCTCGCCTGCTATTGCAGAGGCTGCCACTGTAGCCGCCGAGGCAAGATATACATATGAGTCCCTATGTCCTGCACGTCCCTTGAAGTTGCGGGTTCCGGTTGAGATAAGCACCTCTCCCTCTCCGATAACTCCCTGACAGGCTCCCCAGCATACCGAGCAGTTAGGATTCATGACTATGGCACCGGCATCGATAAATATGTCTATCAGCCCCTCGTCCACAGCCTGCTTATATACCTCACGGCTTGCAGGAACCACCATAAATCTTACATTTCCAGCAACATGTTTGCCCTTAACTATCTCAGCACCGATTCTTAGGTCCTCAATGCGTCCGTTGTTGCAGGAGCCTAAAAATGCCTCATTTATCTTAATTCCGGCGATATCTGCAGCAGGTGCAATATTGTCCACGAAATGAGGCTTTGCCACTACAGGTTCAATCTCTGAGAGCTCAATGTCATATACAGCCTCATACTTTGCATCAGCATCCGGCAGGCATACAGCCTTGGGCTTCCTGTCTCCGTGCTCCTTAAGGTAGGCCAGGGTTATGTCATCCACCTCTGTAAGTCCGGTCTTTGCACCCGCCTCAACGCAGAGATTGCAGATGGATATGCGTCCTGCCATGTCTATGGTCTTAAGTCCGTCACCGCCGAACTCCATAGCCTTATAATTTGCTCCGTTTGCGCCTATGCGTCCTATAATCGTGAGTATGAGATCTCTCGGATATACTCCGTCACGAAGCCTGCCGTGCAGATTAAATCTCAGGGTTTCCGGAACCATCACCCAGGAGGTGCCTGTAACCATTGCATAGAGATAATCCGTGCAGCCTACTCCGGTTCCGAAGGCTCCGAGTGCGCCGTAGGCGCAGGTATGTGAATCTGCTCCGAATATCAGCTCACCGGGACATACATATTTCTCCGCCATGATCTGATGACAGACGCCCTCGCCCTCATAAAAGTCTATGTCGTGCTCTCTTGCAAAATCACGCATTTTCTTCTGCGATGCGGCTGTCTTAACGCTGTCTGCCGGCACATTGTGGTCTATGATCCATACAAGCTTGCTCTTATCTGCTATATGCGGATTCTTAAGCTTATTGTACATGTCGATGGTAAGATGTGTCGTTCCGTCGTTGCTCATAAGGCGGTCAAGAGTAACCGTTTCAATGGCTCCGGCATGTGTTTCTGCCTTGCCCGCAGCCAGTGCTATGATCTTCTCGGCTATAGTCATTCCCATAATTATGCCTCCCTTATCTGTTGAGTGAGGCGATGAGTCCGCCCTGATCAAGTATCCTCTGCATCTGCTCCGGAAGCCTGGTGCAGCTGTATTCTCTGCCGCCTGTCGTTATCACTCCGGCCTCGAGATCAAGCTCCATATCATCTCCGGTTTCCACCTCATCATAAAGCTCGCGGCAGACTATGACCGGAAGGCCTATATTAATGGAATTGCGGTAGAATATACGTGCAAAGCTCTTGGCTATAACTGCCTTTACTCCGAGAGCCTTAAGCACTGCCGGTGCCTGCTCTCTTGAGGAGCCGCAGCCGAAGTTCTCATCGGCAACCACATAATCTCCCGGCTGAACCTTTGCGGCGAATTCTGGATCAAGTGATTCAAATGCATGCTCCTTCATCTCCTCTACCGAAGGAAAGAGCAGATACTGTGATGCTATGATCTGATCTGTATCCACATCCTTATAGAAACGGAATATCTTACCCATGTTTATATTACTGCTCCTGTCTTATTATTCTGCGTCATCTCCTGCTTCAGACTCTGATGCCTCGCTCTCTCCATTCTCATCGTTCTCATCATCGGCATCAGCATCGGTGTCTTCGGCATCAGCATTGTCATACTCAGCTTCGGTCTCATCAATGATTATGAAGCCGTCATCTGAGCCTTCTGCGCCTTCCTCATCCATATCAGCATCTTCCTCTTCCTCAGGCAGCTCAAACTGAAACTGATTGCAGATTGCGATGAACTCATCAAGCTCCTCGTCATTAAGACTCTCGATAAAGGCTCTGAACAGCTTCTCACTCTTGGTCTCTCTCTTATAATTAAGTATATATCTTACTGCAATATCAGTAAGATATACCTTGCCTGCTGCCTCTGTATACTCTACAAGACCCTTTTCCTCGAGTCTGATGAGATGCTTCTCCATCTTGGACGGCTTTAGATCAAAGGCCTCACACATCTCATAGAAGCCCGGCTCCTCAAGCTGGAGCATAACATCAAGTATGTCTCTGTCAAAATCATTGAGCTTGAGC
>CAVALT010000095.1:0-6128 GCA_963589455.1 Clostridiales bacterium | reverse complement strand
CGGCTTAAGCCTGTCAGTATCTAATACATTTCCCTTAAGATAGCTTAGTGCATCGTCCTCATTCTTAAGATTGATACTGTTCTCGGACGTGCTTCCGAAGCTTCCGGATAAGGCCTCTGCATGCGAAGGCTCATATCTTCTGTTTCCTCTTTTGTCTGTGATAAGCTCACCTGCTTCAACACCGGTCCTCAGTACATGTATTTTATTTTTCTGCATGTACCTTGATAAGGCCTTAAGCTCTGTCAGCTTATCTCTTCGCGGCCTGCTGTCCGTTTTTTCATTGCAGCCTGGCTCCGTGCAGCGTTCAAGCACAGCGCAGAAGTGACCCTCTCCCTTAATTCTGTGCGGATACAGTGTTTCTGATCTTATAAGCTTAAAGTCCTTGTGCCTTAATATAAACTCTGCAATCTGTCCCTCATTTTCAGAATATTCAAAGGTACATGTGGAATAAACCAGTCTTCCGCCTTTCTTAAGCATTTCTGCTGCCGCATCAAGTATCCCCCTCTGTCTTTCTGCACACTGTGCGACATTGGCAAGGCTCCATTCTCTTACTGCAGTTTCATCCTTACGCATCATTCCCTCTCCTGAACAGGGTGCATCGACGATTATCCTGTCAAAAAATCCTGAAAATGCCGATGCAAGCTCATCAGGATAAGCTGAGCTTACTATACAGTTGTCGAAGCCCATTCGTTCTATATTGGAGCTCAGTATCCTCGCCCTGTTCGGCACAGGCTCGTTCGATACAAGATACCTTGCCTTAACAGCCGCCTGGGTGGATTTGCCGCCGGGAGCGGCACAAAGATCGAGTACAATATCATCCGGTCCGATATCCGCCTCCTCTGCTGTTATCATGGCCGACGGCTCCTGTATATAGAAGACACCTGCGTCGTGATAGGGTGAGAGTCCCGGTCTCAGGTCCTCCGATTCCTCATAATAATACGCCGAGCTGCACCATGGAACGGGCATAAGCTTCCACCTGTCTCTGAGCATGGCTATGGTCTCAGGACGAGCCTTCTTCAGGTTGAATCTGAGAGCCTTAACGGCTGGCTTATCGTATTCGGCAAGAAAGGCATCGAATTCAAGACCCGGTACCCTTCTCATATTATCAAGATATTCCTCTGGTAATTTTAATGTCATTTCGTTTTTATGTATCTGCTCAGCACCTTTCGTGTTTCATGGTGAATTGACTGCCTGCAGACAAATTCACTATGAAATATGGAGGGCGGACAAGGCGCGAAGCGCTTAGGCAAACTGCATCGAGGATTTGCGAAGCAAATTCTCGATGGGTGCTGAACAGATATGTTTTTTTAATGATGTGTAACCGGAATGGCTTATATGCAGTTTTGCTTACTGCGTATATTTCCGGCTTCTACAGCTTAAACAGTGTTCCGATAATGTTGCGTCCGAGACTTGCTCCTACATTTCCGCCGAGCGTCCTTCCGAATGAGCCTCCCACAGATCCGCCTATGGCCTTGCCTATCTCCCGTCCTATTGAGCCGCTTGTTGAGGAAGCTACGCCTCTCACACCTCTTTTGATTGCCTTTTTTGTATTTGCTTCAGCCTTTTCCTTTGCTCTTGCATCAGTCTGAGCCTTTTTCCGGACTGCACGTTCTGCCTCGGCTTTTGCTCTTTCTGCCTCTTTTTCTTCCTTTGCAGCAGCCTTTGCTGCCTCCTTCTCAGCAGCCTTCTTTTCCTTTTCCTCAGCCTCCGCCCTGGATTTTTCCTCGGCTAAGGCTGCATTTTTATCAGCAAGCTGCTTTTCACGCCTTGCAAGAAACTCATATGCGGAATCATTATCTACCTGATTCATATATTTATCTGCAAGCACATCCATAACTACAGCATCATGCCTTGCGGTCTGGGTGATAGTTCCCATAAGGCTCTTTGGCGGAAGTATGTATGCATGCTCACAAGGCATTGGAATACCATTATCATCAAGCAGTGAAACTATAGCCTCACCTGTTCCAAGCTGGTGCAGAAGCTCCGCTGTATCAAAAGCAGGATTGACTCTGAAGGACTCTGCCGCTGTCTTCAGAGCTTTTATTTCCTTAGGAGTATAGGCTCTCAGGGCATGCTCTATTTTATTGGAAAGCTGCGCCATGACTGCATCCGGAATGTCAGACGGTGACTGAGTAACAAAATATATGCCTACGCCCTTAGATCTTATAAGCTTGACAACCTGAGCAATTTTCTCAAGAAGTGCCGGAGAAGCACTGTTGAATAGCAGATGGGCTTCATCAAAGAAGAACACCATTTTAGGCTTTTCAGGATCACCTGCCTCAGGAAGTACTTCAAACAGCTCCGACATAAGATAAAGCATGAATGCAGCATACAGTCTGGGCCTGTTAATAAGAGTCTCAGCCGACAGGACATTCAGCATGCCAAAGCCATTCTCATCGGTTCTGAAGAAATCACTGATATCGATTGCCGGTTCGCCGAAAAATTTATCGGCGCCCTCTGCCTCCAGTGCTACTATCGACCTGACTATTGTTGTAAGTGTAGCCTTTGCTATATGTCCGTAATCCTGCTCGAGCTCAGCAATATTATCGGCTGTATAGTTAAGCATGGCCTTAAGATCCTTGGTATCTGTAAGCAGAAGCTTTTTATCGTCTGCTATCTTAAAGACCACAGTCAGCACGTCCGACTGGGTATCATTAAGTCCAAGGCACTGGCCAAGCAGCAGCGGTCCCATCTCTGATATCGTAGTTCTGAGCGGTATGCCCTTTTCCCCATAAATGTCAAAGAAGGCTGCCGGATAACGCCTGAACTCAAAGCTGTCGCTGAGCCCAAAGCGCTTTATGCGTTCCTCAGTACTGTCATTGCTCTGTCCCGGAAAGATGAAACCGCTCAGATCCCCCTTTACATCTGAAAGAAATACAGGTACTCCAAGCTCGGAAAATGCTTCAGAAAGAACCTTAAGCGTCACCGTCTTTCCCGTACCGGTTGCTCCGCATATAAAGCCATGACGGTTAGCCATTTTCGGATTAAGACTTATCCTGCTGGAACAATCCTCTCCGGCACACGCAAACCACAGTCTTCCGTTGTCTGTCATATGTTCACCCTCCGATTTCTGCTTGATTAAGGAAATGCTGATTAAATCAGCATTTCCTTAAAAGCTCCGCTAAATCGCACGGATTTACAAAGGAATTAGCTGCTTCGCAGCGTAAATCCGGCGAAGGAACGCTTTAATCAGCGTTTCCTTAAGTTTTTGCTTTAACCCACGCTTCGGCAGCCATTCCTGCAGCTGTCACTGCAAATAAAAACCATGTAGTCGGATTAGACAGCCAGGTCGTAAAAAATGCAAGGCTTAAATAAATAAGAGCCTCTGCATACAATAATACAGCAAAGCCCTTGCTGCCTTCGGCCTTTTCTTCAATATATGCGATTACGAATCCGACTGCAAGACAGAAAATAATTACTCCGGCTATTCCGAAATCATAGTAGCTGTCATATATCAGCGTCACTGTAGTAAGCTCTTCCTTTGTTACATATAACGGAAATGAGCAAAGCTCAGGCTTAATAAACTTAAGTCCGGTAAGTGCAATAAGCGGAAACAGCATTCTCAGTCCATTGGTATGGTTCTCCAGCTCCTTTACCAGGCAGTTAAGATTATCAAAATTATTGGCAATGTAGATATAAGGCTGAGATATGAAAATAGGGAGTCTGCTGTATTTCATCTCAAAAATACTGTTCAGATACTCTACACTGTGAGCTCTTTCTATGGTTATAAATACATAGAGTGCTGTCAGAATAACCAATGCCGCAAGGACCGCAGATACTGTTTTTAAATTCAGTTTGACATTTAAATGCGAACCATTCAGCACAAGCAGTGAAAAGCCTGCGAGCAGTATACCGAAGAAGAGCTGATATCTTGATACAAGCAGAATAGGTATCAGCACCCCTGCTGACATACACAGTGTTATATCAGCACGCCTCGCCGTACTAAGCTGCAGAGCCTTTCTCTGATCCGCCGACTTATATTCATTCCAGAGACATACAGCCCCAAGCGCCGGAAGGAGGCAAAAGCTGACCGTAAAGTAATGCAGCCCGCTTACATGGAAATATGAATATGCATGCGGTGTATCAGTTGTGAATAAGGGAATATATCCAAGAATATAAGCCTCAGTAAGAAAGCTGATAACTGAAACTGCAGCTATTGCATTAAGCATTATATATAATACACGGTTGAGCTCCGCCGATTTCTTATTTTCAGAGAATGAATGTACAGCCTTCTTTCTTTGCTGTACAGCCTTCCTTTTTCGTGCAGGATCATCTTCTTTACGTTTTTTGTCCTTCCTTCCCGCAATGTAATTGCTCAGACTGTACCCGGCAATAAAAGCTATATATGCACAGAAAATGGAGATCCATGTCAGGCTCTCCCAGTCTGTCTGAAGTCTTGAAAGCTTCAGGCAGGATACGCCTGCTCCGCCTATCCATGATATAGAAAAAACAGCAGGAGGACTTACTCTCCTGCCGCTTTTGCAATAATAATAAACTGTAAGTAATACAGCCGCAATAATCAGTACTGCTCCGGACAGAAGGTATAAGCCCTGTGCCGAAAGAATCCAGCTTAGAACATATATTGCGGCAAATGCTAATAATTCCATATTACATATCTTCTAAAGTATCAATCTTAACCGGCAGAATGCGAACCGCTGTTTTTGCCTGTGCCTCCTGCTCCGCTTCCGTGTGAAACAACGGTATCTCCCGTCCTGCCGCTTTCAGCTTCGCTCTTCTTTGACTGCTCTGTATCAGGGGCCATAATCTGTGCGTTCTCATGAGCAGCCGTTTCCTCAGCCGCCTGTAAGTCACTTCCCTCTCTGATATTTTGATCAGCATTTTCAATAGCCGCAGAGCCGCTATGGCTTCCGGAGGCTCCTGACGCCTGTGCATGTGAAGACTCAGCTGCTGAATCCGCCGGTGTTTCATATGAAGCTCCGCTGCTTTCGGTCTCTGCTGCGGTTTCATGAGAATCATCAGCTTCTGCCGTGCTGCTCTCAGTGCCTGCCTCTGAAGTGGTTCCCTGCTTATTGATTCTTGCTACGAGTGCAATATTTCCCACGCTGTTGGTATATATACCGTCAGGCAGATAATCCTTAATGCTTACTGATGCCGAAACATCGCCGGTTGCACCGCTTATGTTGAGAAGACTTGCCGGAAGCGTAAGCTCAGTCAGACTGTCCAGCACTGATTTGTCACCGTAAACCTCAACAAAATCAGGCTCGATGTTGACACTTCCAAGCTCATAGCCCTCTGCCGGATCACCTGTTGTCTGTGCCATTACAGTTATGTTCTTCTTCTCATATATAGGAAGATCATAGCTTACGGAATTTTTTACAACTATACGGGAATCAGGAGTAATCTCATTGTCATTGGCATCATAGTAGATAAATTCCGCTGTGCCCCATACATTGCTTGCTGCTCCCTCAATATTTACATTGAAGCCTATACGGCTTATCTTGCCTATCTCGGAATTTGGACCGTATATGGTTACATGGCTTGGGCTGTAACTAATTGAGCCTGCAGCAAAGCCCTCATAAGGAGTTCCTGTTATATTCGGAACCACATCAAAGGTCTTCTCCTGCATATCCTCTGTAGTGGCATGTACAACCAGCGGTGAAACTGTTACATCCGAGACTATATCCTTGATTCTGTCATCTACAGTGACATATACCGGAAGTGCCCCGGTTATTGAATAATCCCGCATATCAACATATACTCTGAAGTCCGATGCAGAAACCCTCGTCCTCTGATTGGTTCTGACGCTGAAGCTGACCTTAGCATTATAGCTGTCTATGCTGTAATACTTGTCAAGGTTGGTCAGAGACTCTTCATAATCAACCTCAATATTCGAGCTGACGCTTGATTTAATCTCAGGGTCAGAAATATTGACAACCATAAGCCATATAGCTATAGCAATAAGAATTGATGCAAGCTTCAGCAGCTTATTAACTCTGAAGATATTCTTTATCCGTTCCGTCATGATTCGCTGCTGCCCTCTTCAGCCCTTTTGCCTGCCTTTCTGAACAATCTTACCTCTGCTCTGTTGATGCGGCTTACAAGCATGGCATCCAGATCCTGCTCATCCTTTACCTTAATCAGCTTGCCTCTGTATACCCAGCTAACAC
>CAVALT010000094.1:1022-6197 GCA_963589455.1 Clostridiales bacterium | reverse complement strand
GTCTCATCCGCTTCCGGTTCCGAACAAGGTTGACAGCTGGCTTGTTGCAACTGTCTGCTGATAAGGCGGTAAAGAACAAACAACGGCTTAAAGCCGGCAGACCGGAAAAGGTGCGGAGCAAAACAACACACAAGGTTAAAGGCACGGCTTATAAAGCATGCAGGCAGCAGATAATATTCTGCCGCCTGCATTTTAAATAATTACCGCCGCATCGCACGGCAGGAAAGCTTAACGGAGGCATTGATGGCATTAATCGAGCTTAATCAGACATATGATACAGACCAGGGCGAGGAATGGCAGAGGCCTACGTTTAAGGACTGCGTCGAAAAAGACATAGACCTCATATTTTTCAACGATAACGAGCATGCCGAGCTCCACAAGATAGATGACAAGGAAGATATACCTGTTATCTATGAGGAAAAAACCATTCAGAGATACGATTCACACTGGGCGGCGGGAGCAAAGCAGACATTTGATACCGGCCTGTATACGAAGGCGGCAATATTGCATATCAGGGTATCAGACTACGGCAGACAGCCCAAGGAAGGCAAGCTGATAACCATAGACGATAAAAGAACCTACACGATAACAAGCTGTGAAGAGCATACAGGCGTGTACAAAATGACATTACAGAGGACAAGACAATGAGCACAGTCAGCTATGACAGCGATTCAATGACAATATCCCTTGAAGGGATAGAAACCGTTGAAGAAGCTCTCGGAGACCTTAAGAAAAAGACTCCTGCGGCCGTCAAGGTTGCCATTAATGCCACAGCAAGAGAAGCAAGAAAGCGTCTGATCAAGTCAGTCAAAGAACGCTACGCAATCAACAGCAGAGGCATTAAGTATGTTAAAGTCCTGAAACAGAACCGCAAGGCAACTAATGCAACACCGGTCGCAACGCTGTATATCAAGACTCCGCATAATGACCTGTCGTACTTCAGAAATAATCCGAAAGAAGCAATAATGGGCAGGGCGGCACTCTCGGGACCAAAGAACTTTAAAGCAAAAGTACTGAAAAGCTCATCAATGAAGCCACTTAGCGGAAGCTCGAGCGGATACGAGAGGGCGATGCAGTCCATGAGCGGTGCACACGGACTGAGCAAAGGCTTCCTGGCAACATTTAAGAGTGGACACACCGGAATGGTTCAGAGGGCTATCGGTTCGGATGTATCGTCGCATTCTAAGAGCACAAGATGGAGAACCAAAGACGGAAGAGTTGAAAAGCTTGTTACTATGGGTTCACCGTCAGCAACCGCCATGCATCATACCGTATTCCCGATGATTGAGCCTGATATTGAGCAGTACCTGCAGGATAGACTCAATGTTCAGATACAGAAAGTGCTCGCAAGAGCACAAAAGGGGTAAGACATGAGAGGAGATATCACAAGAGTAAGTGCCGGAGGCACACCACAGCTGTGTCAGAACGCGCTGATCAGAGAACTTGAAGACCTCTTCAAGGGAAATACCTACAACGGCCAGCAGGGCTATAAGGAGCTGAAGATTTACAAGCAGGACCTGCCGATACCGGAGGACTACGACGAGGACTCCGACACCGATGCAGCCGCAGCACCCTATATCATAGTCAGAATGAGCGGCGGAGAGGTCAAGGATGAGAAAACACCTCAAAAAATAGACTTCTCACTGGTTATATGCACCTACGACAGAAGTACAAAGCGTGAAGGTTATCAGGACGTGACGAACATCAAAGAGGATATAATACAGCATTTTTGCAGAAAGCCTTATTTTGGAGAAATGTATACAGTGCTTAAGCCTATCACCTGGGCAATGCAGGCAGATGATTCGGCACCTTATTACTTCGGAGCAGTAAGTCTTACCTGCACGGCACCGGCAATGACACAGGATGAAGAATTAGGAGACCTTATATGAGTACAAAGAAGACAGATACAGAGCTTAAGGAAAAGGCGGCAGCGGCAGCAGAGATAACAGAGACTGATGCAGTGATGGCAGCAGAGACAGTCAACGAGCCTGAGACTGCAGCTAAGCCTGATGATACAGTGCTGGTATACTGCGGACCGTCCATCAAGAATGTAGTAAAGGAAGGCACGGTATATGCCGGCGGCTTGCCTGAGATCTTCACGGAATACGCAAAGACAAGACCGGAGATAATGAGTCTTGTAGTACCGCTTGAAAAATACGCGGAATTCAGAGCTGCCATCGAGCAGAAGGGAACAGCCGCTTATATTATATATAAAAATGTTTGTTTAAGAACCAAGGAGGGAAAATAACACATGGCAGATTACAAGCATGGCGTGTATGTAGATGAGCAGGCAACAAGCCTCTCAGCTCCAATCACAGGTTCAGCCGGTCTGATAGTTGTTGTTGGTACAGCTCCCGTTAATATGCTTGAGGACCCATCCTCAGCAGTTAATGTACCGCTGTTGGCCAACACCTATAAGGAGGCTGTACAGCAGGCAGGATACAGCGATGACTTTGACAGCTATACGATATGCGAGGCAGTAAGCGCAGCATTCAGTGTTGTCGGAGTTGCACCTATCGTAATGATTAACGTACTGGATCCAGCAAAGCACACATCAGCGCTCAAGACTACCAGCGCAGATGTAGACAATCTCACAGCAAAAATTGACGAAACAGGAGTACTGCTGAGCGAGCTTAAGCTTACCTCAGGCACAACAGTACTCACAGCCGGCACAGATTACACAACCTCATGGAATGATGACGGCACCCTCAATATTATCCTGATATCAACAGGAAAGGGCGCAGATGCAACCACACTTACCGTATCCGGCAAGAAGCTTGACCCGTCAAAGATAACCAAGGCTGATATTATCGGTGCCGTAGATGCTAACACCGGCGCAGAGTCAGGGCTTGAGGTATTGAGACAGGTATATCCGAAGCTCTCACTTGTTCCAGGTATCGTTATTGCACCTAAGTTCTCATCAGATGCGACCGTGGCAGCAGCTATGCAGGCAAAGGTACAGTCTATCAACGAGTGCTTCAATGCAATGGCTTATATCGACATTGACAGCTCAAGCGACGGAGCAACCAAGTATACTGACGTCAAGGCACAGAAGACAAAGCAGGCGCTTACAAGCACCTATGCTTATGCAGTATGGCTTTACGCTAAGGTTGGCGATGTACTTTATCACGGCGCTACAATGGCAGCAGTTAAGACCGCTTACACTGATGCGGAAAATTCTGACGTGCCTTATGTTTCACCGTCCAACAAGTCACTCAGCATCAGTGCAGCATGCCTTGCAGACGGTACAGAGGTGCTTCTTGACAGAGCACAGGCAAACACAGTAAACAGCTTCGGAGTTGCTACATTTATCAACAATGAGGGCTTCAGACTGTGGGGCAACAATACCTGTGCTTATCCTTCAAGCACAGACCCTAAGGATAGATGGATTACCGGAAGAAGATTCTTTAACTGGGCAGGCAACAACTTTATCCGCAGCTACGCTAAGGATGTAGATGACCCGCTCAATCCGAGAAAGGTTCAGGCTATTGTAGACGCAGAGAATGCAAAGGGCAACGGCCTTGTGTCTATGGGTGCATGCGCAAGATATGAGCTTGTATACGATGCATCAGAGAACACGGCAGCAGACCTCCTTAACGGTATCGCGAAGTTCCATCAGTATATGTCACCATTCCCACCAATGGAGGCTATCGAGAATACCTTAGAGTTCGACCCGAGTGCACTCCAGAATGCATTTAACTAAAGTGAGGTGAAGGCATGATCAGTAATAATTTTGTACCAGAGAAGATAAATGATGCCAATGCTTACCTTGACGGCGACAAGATGATAGGCTGCGGAGCTTCCTTCGACCTGCCTGAGATTAAGTCAAAGACAAGCACCACATCCGGCATGGGCATAGGCGGTGAGATTGAGAGTCCTACGATAGGACAGTTCGAGAGCATGGAGCAGGAGGTATCCTTCAATACTCTCTACAGCTCAGCTGTCGATATGCTCAACCCGCTCAACACTATCGCTCTTACATTCAGAGCAGCACAGCAGGTATACGACAAGACCGGCGGATATGCGTTCAAGGGACTTGTTGTAACGGAGCGCGGCAGAGTTAAATCGTTTAAGCCGGGCAAGATCGAGAAGGGTGAGGCTATGGAGGCTTCAGTCACCATTGAACTTACAGCTATTACAGTAAGTGTTGACGGTGAGGAAGTTCTTGCAGTAGATAAGCTCAACTCTATCTATAGAGTAAACGGCACAGACGTTATGGCGGGCATCTCAGAGCTCACCTGATAGCTAATATCACAACAAAGATTACCTAATGGGTAATTTGCTACAGAGAATAAGCGGGCAGAGATGTCCGCTTATTCCCGTATTGAACGGAAAATTTAAAAGATGGCAACGCAAAATGAAAGGATGGCACAAAAGATGGCAAACGAAAACATGAGCATAACGGATGAAGCAGTAAAGACAGCTCCTGAGGCAGAAACAGAGCCAAAGGCAGAGCAGAGCGAAGCTGCAGAAAACGAATATCTTATAAAGTTCAGCAAGCCCTACACATGGGAAGGCAAAGAATATACAGAGCTTGACCTGTCAGGACTTAAAAAACTTACGGTTAAGGATGCAGTAAGCATTCAGAAGAAGCTGTTTAACGACGGCGAAGCAGCTACAGCCATGATATGCGAGACTACAACAGCATTTGCAAGAGAAATAGCCTGCAAGGCTACCGGCATGCCGATTGAGTTTTTCAAGCTCATGCCGATGAGATATGCAAAGACAGTGAAGGCAGCTGTTCAGGCCTTCTTGAGCTCCAACAATGATAATGAGTCTGTGCTGGTACTCTCAGAGCCTTACACTTATGAGGGCAAGAGCTATAAAGAGATTGCAGTAGACGGCCTCGCAGAGCTTAATTCTCTCAATATGTCTCACGCAGAGAACGAGATGACAAAGGAAGGCTTCCTGATCACAATGACGCAGTTTAATTACCTGTATGCCTGCGTAATCCTGAGCATGGCGACAAATCTTCCAACAGAGTTTTACACTGGTTTGCCGTTAAAGGAGCTGCTGAACATCAAGAATATAGCTAATAACTCAGATTTTTTCGAATAAAAGGCGGAGCAAAGGAACTAAGGAAGGCAGCAATCCGTCTGACACAGCTTACTATGACAAGCATTGAGTTCTATCTTAAGCTGCCGGTTGCGGAGTTCATAGAGCTCAATAATGAGG
>CAVALT010000094.1:0-1012 GCA_963589455.1 Clostridiales bacterium | reverse complement strand
CCATTGCTCAGGCCAACAGCCAGGTAAGCAGCCTCTCACGCACAATGTCCGGTATCGGCAAGGCAGGACTCGGCGTGATGGCTGCCGCTGCGACTTCAACATTTGCAATAATAGCCGATTGCACCAAGGAGGCCGAAAGCCTTGAGACAAGCATGGCTGATGTAATGCGTTATGTTGACGGCGTAGCAGATACAAACGGCAAAGCAAGCAAGGCTATAGCTCAGAACGGCAAAACCTATGAAGAGAACTACAAGACAATAAGGGGCTTTATTCAGGACCTCAGCACGGAAGTGCCAAGAACCACAGAGCAGATTGCACAGGCCTCAGCTTCACTCGGACAGTCCGGCATAGGTATTGAGCAGCAGGTAAGCGAAGGATACCTGCGCGATGTTGCCGTGCTGGCTTCGGCTATTGATATCGACGATGCACTGGCCGGCGACTACATGGCAAAGTGGGAGCAGGCCTTCAACATGAATCATAAAGAGGTAATGACTCTCTTAGATCAGATCAATTACCTCGGCGCCAACAATGCAACCACAGCCGCTGAGATAGCTCAGTCAGTAAATGATGTTGCATCTCTCGGACAGGTTGCAGGTGTAGATGTATCTACCACGGCAGCCATGGCAACGGCCATGCAGGCTACAGGTGTAGCCGCAGACAAAGTAGCTACAACAATTAAAAATATCTTCACAAACATATCACTCGGAGAATCGGCAACAGATAAGCAAAAGGCAGTATTTGAGTCGATGGGCATGACTGCAGCACAGGTCGCAAAGGATATGCAGACAGCCCCTAACGATACCCTTATAAGCATATTCAAGGGCATACAGAACCTCGATAAGGACAAACAGACAGCAGCCATGACAACGCTGTTCGGAAAGTACGCTATTGAGGGCGGCGCAAAGATGGTAAACAATCTTGAGGCCTACACCAAAGCGCTGGAACAGGTGCAGAGCGGAGACTATGCCGGATCTATGGAACGAGAATTTCAGATCACCATAGGAACCTCAGA
>CAVALT010000093.1:0-6240 GCA_963589455.1 Clostridiales bacterium | reverse complement strand
ACGATAACTGATGGAAGTAATTATCCCAGAAATGCATTATAATTGACAGGTACGTGCTATTGAGGGCTTACGTTTTATTCGATAAAATGTACGAAAATATGAATAAGTCCGAGCACAGAGTGTTCCTCACTCAGCTCATCGGGAAAATTGAGATACAGTAGGAAGCATCTTTATGCATAAAATACGACGCAATATCATACATGCCTTACTGCTTATAGCCTTTGCAGCAGTCGGAATTCTTATGTATAAGAATTATATCAGGCATGAGATTTATGAGGACAGCTCAAGACAGCTGCTTGCAACCTATGAGCAGGTAAACCAGACCTTTACCGTATTCACAGAGAGAAACTGGAATGTCCTTGCTGACTGGAATTCTAATCTGCAGTTTATTTCAGAATCTGCAAAGGATGCAGAGTCTGTTGAGGCTGAATGGAAGGAATTTGCGAGCCGCAAGAACAGTTGGAAATACAGTGATTTCTATATGTTTAATGAAAGCAGTGATTTCCTTACGGCAAACGGTAGAAAGGGAACAGCTGACAGCATAAGGGATACATTTCTGAAGATGTATGAGCTTAATCAGCCCGTGATCTCAGCATATACAGCAAGCAGCGGAGAGAGAAAAATAGTTTTTGCAGTTCCGCTGCAGAAGGCATTTACCCTGAATGAGATAAGCTATACCGGTGCAGCAGTAAGCTATGATACAGAGGTTATTGAAGACATGCTGTCAAATGACGCCTTCAGTGAAGACAGCAGCTGCTATCTGATCAATTCACACGGAGATACAGTGCTTTCGCTGAAGCCAAGAATGGCAGATGAGGATACGCCTGATAATCTTTTTGCATTTCTAAGCGATAATGCAGTATTTAATGAAAATAACAGCGAGTCAGTACAGTCGGATATCAGCAGTCTTACAAAGGGAAGCGCCGAATTCAGGACAAAGACAGCAGCATATTATCTTGTTTATCAGCCGGTCGGCATAAATGACTGGAGCATTATAGGCATAGCAAAATCAGATGCCGTTAATTCCAGCAGTGTAAGAATGGTCAATCTGACTATGCTTGTTATATTGGCTCTGGCAGTCTGTCTTATTGCTGCACTGATCAGATATATTACAGCTGATGCCAGGCTGCAGGCAAGACAGCAGGAGACGCTGCATAAGGCTCTTGAGGAACAGAAGGAGCAGCTGGATATGCTGTTTTCCGGCATGACGCGCATAGTCGACAGATATACGTCTGTTGACCTTGTAAATAACAGCTATCAATATCATGAGTGTCTGAATAAGGAGCCGCTTTATCCGGAAACCGGCACATATACGGAGCTTGTAGAGGCAATAAACAGCAGATATGTTGTGATGTCGGATTCTGAAAATCTGAAGATAGCACAGCTGCTTAATAAGGAGCATCTGAAGCGTGTTCTGCGCAGGGGAGAAGGCTTCCTTAAGATAGAGTACCGCGGACGAACTGAAAATGTTTACAAGATAATGAACGTGGTTGCCGTTCAGTGGGATGAAAACGGCATACCGGAGAAGGTAATGCAGATTGCACAGGATATGGGCAAGGTATATGAGCTTGAAAGTCTTGCCAATACTGACGGCCTGACAGGTCTGTTTAATGAGAGATGCTTTGATAAGGTGCTTAAGCAGAAGGAGCAGCATAAGGCCCCCTTTGTTCTGTATTATCTAGATCTTGATCGTTTTAAGCCGGTAAATGATACCTATGGCCATGATATGGGCGATAAGCTGCTTAAGGAGGTTGCAAAGCGTATCATGAGCTGTATCCGCGACCGTGATTATGCATTTCGCGTAGGCGGGGATGAATTTGCATTGATGGTAAGCTCGAATATGGATGCAGCTCTTTGCGAGGATATCAGGGAACGTGTAAAACAGTCTCTGCTGCGCCCGTACAATATAGACGGAAGGGTTCTAAATATCGGGGTAAGCTGCGGCTATGCTGTATATCCGGCTGAGGCTGAGGATACAGCTCAGATCCGCATTATAGCAGATAAGCGAATGTATGCCGAAAAGGAAAAAAATCACAGAAATGCCGGAGTATCCAGGGATATAAGGTAAGCCAGAGGCCATTAAATGATACGTTCCTAAACAGTTACGAGAATTTTCATTTACACACAGCAGAGTTAAGGCCTGTATGGCTTTTGACACTGAAGTTCTATAAAACAACAGTGTATTTCTTCAGGAAGGGAGCAATACCATATGGAATATACAGACAGATATAATGAGTGGCTCAGCAGGATAGCTGACGATGAGCTTAAGCAGGAGCTTTTAAGCATAGCAGATGATAAGAATGAGATAGAGGAGCGCTTTTACAAGGAGCTGTCCTTCGGAACAGCAGGGCTTAGAGGCAAGACCGGAGCAGGAAGCAATCGAATGAACATGCTCACTGTCGGCAAGGCCACGCAGGGAATAGCTGATTATATCCTGAATCACGGCAGTGAAGCAGCTGCACGAGGCGTTGTTATAGCTCATGATCCGAGACATTTTTCAAAGGAATTTTCTGAGCTTGCAGCAGCTATATTTGCCGCAAACGGTATAAAGGTATATACCTTTCCCGATCTTCGCCCTACACCGGAGCTTGCCTACATGGTACGCAGACTTCATACCTATGCCGGGGTAAATGTAACAGCCTCGCATAATCCGAAGGAATATAACGGATACAAGGTCTACGGAGAGGATGGCTGTCAGGTATCAAGCAGCCTTGCTGATGAGATGACGGCATGCATAAATGCTGTTGATATGTGGAAGGATATTAAGACAGGCGACTTCTCAGGATATGTTAAGGAAGGACGCATTTCCATACTCGGAGCTGAGTATGACAGAGAATATCTCGACAGGATAGAGTCAGTTGGGGTTCACAGCGGAGCTGAGCTTGCACTTGACATTCCGTTTATATATACGCCGCTTAACGGCTGCGGTGCAGTACCGTTTGCACAGATGCTTAAGGACAGAGGCTTTGCAAACTGGCATATGGTCGAGGAGCAGAGCATGCCGGATCCTGATTTTACAACGGTAGGCTATCCAAACCCTGAATCACCGGCGGCCTTCAGACTCAGTGAGGAATACGGAAAACGCTATGGTGCCGAGTTTCTGATGGCAACGGATCCGGATGCCGACAGATTTGCAATAGAGATAAGGAAGCCTGATGGCAGCTATCTGCATCTTAACGGCAATCAGACCGGATATATCCTTGTTAACTATATACTTGAGGGACGCAAGGCTGCCGGTACACTTCCGGAAAACGGTGCGATAGTCAGATCAATAGTTACCTCAGATCTGTCAGATGTTATTGCAGAGCATTACGGAGTGACCGTGTTTGAGACTCTCACCGGCTTTAAAAATCTAAGCGGCAAGGTGCCTTACCTGCATGAGCATGGGTATAAATATCTTTTTGCCTTTGAGGAGTCGGTAGGATATGCTGCCTGTGAGGATATCAGAGATAAGGACGGCATATCGGCAGGAATGCTTATAGCTGAAGCAGCAGCATACTACAAAAATAAGGGAATGTCGCTGTATGATGTGCTGCAGGACATCTATGCCCGTTACGGAGCATATGCAGAGGATGAGCCAAACCTGGTGATAGAGGGCGTAAGCGGTGCAAAGCGTATTAAGAGGATGATGGACTTTCTCCGCAGTAATCCTCTGACGGAGGCAGCCGGACATAAGGTTATTGAATACGTTGATTTCAGGGATGGCTATAAGGAGCTTGCACCTACGAATGCACTTAAGTATGTTCTGGACAACAGCTCCTGGTTTGCAGTACGCCCAAGCGGAACCGAGCCTAAGATCAAGTTTTATTTTTATTCAAACCGTCCGACTCTTAAGGAGGCACAGACAGTCAATCAGTCAATTAAGGAGGCTGTGCTCGGCCTTGTAAACAGTGTGGAATAAGGTATGTCAGGTCAGAAAAACAATTACAGCAGAATAATGCAGCAGGAGCCTGAAAAAACAGTTATTGTAGGTGTACAGCTTCCGGGAGATATTCGTTTTGAGTATTCTATGGATGAGCTCGAGCGTCTGTGTGAGGCATGCTGTATGAGGGCTGAGCTTCGCGTGACACAGAGTCTGGACTGCATTAACAAGGCCTTCTACATAGGACCCGGCAAGGTGACCGAGACTAAGGAGCTTGCAGAAAATGCAGGAGCAGGACTTGTTGTATTCAATGATACGCTGACGCCTGCACAGCTTCGAAATCTTCAGGATGAGCTTGGACTTGCTGTAATGGACAGAACAACGCTGATTCTTGAGATATTCAGAAAAAGAGCAAGGACAAGAGAAGCAAGGATGCAGGTTGAGCTTGCAAGCCTTGAATATCTTAAGCCGAGGCTTATAGGCATGCATGAGGCACTTACAAGACAGGGAGGCACGTCAGGTGCCATGTCAAGCCGCGGTGCAGGAGAGACCAAGCTTGAGCTTGACCGAAGACGTATGGATAAGCGCATCACAGAGCTTCGCAGAGGAATTAAGAAGGTAGAAGGAGAGCGGGAGATCCAGCGCAGGCAGAGAAAAAGATCAGGCATTAAGCTTGCGGCATTGACAGGATATACCAATGCCGGCAAATCTACCATAATGAATGCTGTAGTAAACCGCTTTGTAAGAGATTCCTCGAGAAATGTATTTGAGGCGGACATGCTTTTCGCAACGCTTGATACAACCGTGCGCAGAGTGGAGACCGGAAGAAACAGCTGCTTCCTGCTCTCAGATACCGTTGGCTTTGTAAATAAGCTGCCGACAGGGCTGGTGGAAGCCTTCAAATCCACACTTGAGGAGATAAAAGACGCGGATCTTATAATTCACGTGGTGGATCGTTCGGATCCTCTTTATGCTGAGCAGATGGAGATTACAGAACAGACTCTGAGAGAGCTTGGTGCCGGCAATATCCCTGAAATAATAGTATATAATAAGCTTGATCTTGCAGCAGATACAGGAGAGCTTCCTGATAATACCGTAAGCATACTGAGAAATTATCCACGTATGGGAGAGCCGCTTAAGACAGGCGACGGGCAGAAAATAGAGCAGGTATATATATCAGCCAGGGATGAGGCATCGATTGAATATCTGGTAAGGCTTATTCAGCACGAACTATCTCAGCTACGGTAAGCGTATCGCCGTTCACTGTAAAACGTACATCATAATCACAATAATAGAAGCCGTAGCGGCGCTGTCCCCCGTCATCTGCATCATACTGCGGACGGGGGTCCTCGCGAAGTGCGGCATAGAGGCCGGATTTCTGCTCATCTGTGAGCTCAAGTCCGGCTATAAGTTTATCAGGATCTGAGACCCTGAGGCTGTGCTGTGCGGTTTGTGCTACATATCCGTCAACCGCATCAGGGTGGCAGTCGTAGCGTACATAGGGCTTGATATCATATATCGGAGTTCCGTCCATCATATCTATGCCAGATACGTGCAGAACAGGACCTAAGGTACCATATTCTATAGAGTCGAGTTTGAGACTTGAAAGCCCAATATTGTTCGGACGAAACGGGGAACGGGTTGCCCAGATGCCCATATGGGTTTTGCCGCCTAAGCGCGGCGGACAGGCTGTAGCACTCCAGTCCTTGCGGTGAGCCTTTGAAAAATCCCAGAGCACCCATATATGGCTGAAGCCGTCAAGCCCCTTCACAGCCTCGGGGTCACGATAATAAGGCTCAAAGACTATAGTGCCTTTAAGCTCAGCTGCAACTCCGCTTTGTCTCGGAATGCCGAATTTGGTACGGAAATCCGTATGAATATATGCGACAGGCTTGATCTCCACCTGAATAATCCTTTCTATTACAATTTATACTGCTCAGTGATACTGTGAATTTTTAAGTCTTTCAGATTCCCGTTCAAACTCATCATCAGCAATAATATAGTCATCCAGGTTCAGCTTAAGTCTCTCTGCAAGTCCCGGAAGGGCGTCATTTGCAGCCATCTGTATGTCCATAAGATCAGGAGTATCCTCGCCTGAGCCTACAAGCATGGCAGCAAGATACTCGTCCTGAATATCTCTGCGCATGGAACTGTAATCATAATGTATCTTTTTATCCATATAAGCATATCCTCTTTTTATAATTGTACAGACAATTCTCACAGCTCTTCGATGAAAAATTGCCCACAAAGAATATAAATCTCTCAGAATGATAGAACAGACAAATGCTGTATGTCAACAAAAAGCCTTTTTAAATCCTGATGCGTTGTGGTATTTTATCTTATGAATGTCTTAATACAGAATACAGGAGCATTTACAT
>CAVALT010000092.1:0-6287 GCA_963589455.1 Clostridiales bacterium | reverse complement strand
TCACAAAGCTCTGTAATTCTAACGGAGATTCTGTGTCCGTCCAGTGATGAAACCTTAAGCTTATTTCCCAATACCTCAAAATGCTCACCGGTCATAAGCTTATTTGAATCATTGAGCGCAACAGAAAATATAGTCTGTCTTATTATTTCCTTCAGCGTAAACTGTGACAGCGTAATGTAATTGTCCTCTCTGATTACAGGAAAGTCTGGAAATTGCTCGGCGTCTCTTTCCTGAATCTTGAATACAGAGGTGCTGCTCTTAAGCTCAACTATGCTGCCGTCCGAGTTAAGTATAATGTCATCATTCGGATCATCTGTGATTTTCCTTATTATGTCAGAGAAAAGTCTTGCATCTATGGCAGTGCTTCCCGGCTCTGTGATCCTGCATCTGTCGCATTTTATAATTGTTTCTATGCCAAGCTCTGTATTGTTTGCTGTAAATTTTATCTCATCATCCTCTGCTGTAATAAGTATGCACTCGAGGATATTCATACTGGTCTTAGCGGAAACGGCTCTGGATACGATGCTCACCGCATTGGCGAGCTCCTCCTTGTTAAGATTCAATTTCATAATCGTTCTCCGTTATTATTATATTATTTTAGTATTAGTATATATTAGGTGCTGTTGATTTGTTAAAAAGCGGATCACGGCCTTAAATTAAGCCGAAATCAGCTGTTGACAGCAATGTTGATAACTGTTGAAAATTATGTTGATAATGTTTAAGTTATCTTCTTTTTAAGAATCTCTATGTCAGAACGCAGCTCTTCATTCCTCTTAAGATCCTCACTTATCTTGTCGCGGCCGTGTATTACGGTAGCGTGATCTCTGTTTCCGAGAGCCTCACCTATATCATTAAGTGTGGATTCCGTCATAATGCAGCAGAGATACATTATTATCTGTCTGGGATGAGCTAATTCCTTGTTGCGCTTAGGCGAGATGATATCAGCCTCGCTTAAATGATAGTGCTCAGCAACCACAGATATTATCTTTTTCGGCATGATTCTGTCGGGCTCAGGAGCACTGCTGCTTATAACATCCTTAAGTATTGCAGCCGCACTTTCTGCTGTTATAGGCACCTTCTCAAGCTTGGCCTTAAGCACTATCCTGGATAAGGCTCCTTCAAGAGTCCTGATATTGGACTTTATGTTGGTTGCGATGTATTTGATAACCTCATCATCGACATTATAGCCTGCAACCTCCTCCTTTTTGCGGAGTATGGCCATCCTGGTTTCAAAGTTCGGAGGCTCAATCTCAACCATAAGGCCCCCTTCAAATCTGGATCTGATACGGTCTTCAAGATCGTTGATATCACGAGGCGGCTTATCTGATGAAATGATAATCTGCCTGTTGTTATTGATAAGCGCGTTGAAGGTATTAAAGAATTCCTCCTGAATGCCGCCCTTGCCTGCGATGAACTGTATATCATCGATCAGAAGCACATCCAGATTGCGGTAGCGGTTTCTGAACTGCTCCGGAGTCTTGTTCCTCATGGAATCTATATAGTCATTGAGGAAATTCTCCGAGGTAGTATACAGTATCCTGGCCTTGGGGTTGTTTTTGAGTATAAATATGGCTATGGCATGCATAAGATGCGTTTTGCCGAGGCCGACGCCGCCGTACAGATACAGAAGCTTATATTCCTGTCCGGGGCTCTCCGCAACGGCAAGACTTGCTGCATAGGCAAGCTCATTGGACTTGCCTGATACGAAGTTATAAAAGGTAAAATTGGGATTAAGTCCGTTTTTCTTGATAAGCTCATTAAAGCTGTCAGTTTTCGGAACCTCGTTAACCGGCTCCATCATTCTGGAAATGTCTGAGCTTTCAGTCTCAAGTATGAATACAGGTGTAAGCTTCTGGTCGGTAACCTTGAGTATGGCAACACTCAGCAGATCCTCATATTTCTTTTTGACTATCTGTCTTATCTGATCATTGTCATCTGAGGCTATAATGTAGAGCTTATCGCCAATTATGCTGTACGGCTTAAGCGGAACAAGCCAGGTATCATAGGAAATATCCATGATATCGAACTCATTTTTCATAAACAGCAGTATATCCTGCCATTTCTGTTCAATAGTGGAAAACATTTATCAACAATCCTTGTAGCTATTAATTGTGAATAAGTTTATAACTTTCTGATACAGTTTCTTCCTTATATAATAGCAGGTCAGAAACGTACCCTGTTATTTTACTTGAATTAACATCTAATTTCAATGAATTGTTGATAATTATAAATCTATCAACAATTATTATGTAAATGTTGACGTAATGTTGGTAAGTTTCTTTATAATTTTTGTTGACATTTGAGACTTGTTTTCTATATAATAGCGGAGATGTTTTAGCTGTACATATTTTTTTAGAAGGTAGGAGGTGATTGAATCATGAAGATGACATTTCAGCCTAAGAAGAGACAGAGATCTAAGGTTCATGGTTTCAGAGCCAGAATGAGCAGTGCAGGCGGAAGAAAGGTTATTTCTAACAGAAGAGCTAAGGGTAGAGCAAAGCTTACAGTCTAATGCTGATTCTTATATGGACCGCGAGTATTCGCGGTCCTTTTACGTTTATTATTTTATTGTAACTGTTTAGCACCTATCTCGAATTTGCTCCGCAAATCCTTGATGTGGCCGGCCAGAGGCCCTTTGGTCTTTGGCCGCCTTCAGTATTTCAATATGAATTTAACTGCAAGCAGTCAATTCATACTGAATGCTGAAGGTGCTGAACAGATACATTTTATTAGCTTCATAATATGAAGAGATTTCCGTCCATAAGAAAAAACAGTGAATACCGAAGCATTTACAGCACCGTAAGAGGCAAAGCCTGCGGTGCTCTTGTGATGTATGTAAAGGATAACGGACTTGCATACAGCAGGCTTGGAATATCTGTCAGCAAAAAGGTCGGAAACAGTGTCGTAAGACATACATTTTGCAGGAAGATCAGAGAGATCTTCAGACTTAACAGTTATCAGACAGTACAGGGCAAAGACATCATTGTTACAGCAAGGAGCCGGGCAAAGGAAGCAGATTATGCCAAGCTTAACAGAGACTACATAAGACTGCTTGAAGAGCACAGCATCAGGTTGGATTCCGAGAGTACGGATTAATATGATCGGTAAGATATTCATTTCTTTAATCAGATTTTACCAGCGGGCAATAAGTCCGTATAAGTCATTTCACTGCAAATATATCCCTACATGCTCCGAATATGCCGTGCAGGCAATAAAAAAGCACGGAGCCTTAAAGGGCTCCGTACTTGCGGTATGGCGTATACTTCGCTGCAATCCGTTTTCAAAGGGAGGCTATGATCCGGTTCCTTAGGTTAAAGCGACTGTAAAGCATTTTTTTATTCGTGAATGCATCGGCACTTGCGCCGGCAGCGCAGTTTAGATCCGTAGAGTATTGTGGATCGGAGGAAATAATATTGGATTTTATATCATTGACAAAGTACAGCGGTAATCTGCCGATTATAAGTCCTGTATTCTCATTTATAGTTAAGATAATGGGAATCATAATGGATGTTATATTCAAGGCAACCTCCGCGGTAGGCATTCAGAACATCGGTCTGTGCATCATCCTTTTTACAATCGTAACCAGGCTGCTGATGTTCCCGCTGTCCTATAATCAGGGTAAATCAAGCAGGCTTATGGGCGCACTTCAGCCTGAAATCAAAGCTATTCAGAAGAAATATGCAGGCAGGCAGGACACGCAGAGCATGACGCTTATGCAGGCTGAAACCAGGGCTGTATATGAAAAGTACGGTGTCAGCATGACAGGCGGCTGCAGCCAGCTTATTATTCAGATGCCGATTATTTTCGCACTGTACAGAGTTATTCTTAATATTCCGGCTTATGTATCATCCGTTAAGGTACCTTTCCAGAATATAGTAGATGCATTAGGAGGAGAGGCTGCCGTAAGTGCTGTCAATACCTTTGCAAACAGTTCAGATGATCTTGCTAAGATACTTACTCAGGCAAGAATTGCCAATAAGACTATCGCAACACCTGACAATATCATAGATTTTCTCTACAATCTTAATCCGACGCAGTGGGATGCATTTAAGAATGCATTTTCTCAGGCAGCTGATGTAATAAGTCAGAATTATCCTGTCATCGAGAAGATGAACAACTTCCTTGGCATCAACCTTGCAACCTCACCTTCAGCCTATGGACTTACCTCAGTTAAGGCATGGATTATTCCGGTGCTTGCAGGTCTTGCACAGTTTGCTGCCACAAAACTTATGAGCAAGAGTCAGAATCAGACCATGGAGGGCAATGAGCAGATGGCTCAGACCATGAACACCATGAATATGATGATGCCTCTTATGTCGGTTGTATTCTGCTTCTCATTTGCATCAGGTATCGGTGTGTACTGGATAGCTTCTTCAGTTCTTATGGGCATACAGCAGTATTTCCTTAATAAGCATTTCGAGAAAATGGATATCAATGAGCTTGTTAAGCAGAATATTGATAAGGCTAATAAGAAGAGAGCAAAGAAGGGTCTTCCGCCTATCGATGAGAAGTCGCTTGAGGAAGAGTATAAGAAGGCTCAGACCAAGGCTGCTGTTCTTGAGAACAGAAAGCAGCAGAAGCTTGAAAATGCGCAGGAAGCTATTAATAAGAATAATGATTATTATGAGCTTACCTCAATTGCCGACAGAGCACGTATGGTTGAGCAGTTTAATAATAAAAAGAAAAAGTAAAGTCAGACCAGGTGAATTATGGAAAATAAAAGATATCAGGGCAAGACGCTTGACGGGGCTATATCTGAGGCCTGCGCCGATCTTGGCATACCCAGTGATAAATTAAGATATAAGGTTGTTCAGGAGGGCTCGGACGGCCTGTTCGGACTCGGATTAATAGGCGTAAAAAAGTATGTCATTGAGATAACTGACGGCAGACAGGATAAGGCTGATAATAAGCCAAAGAAGAGACCGCAGGACGGGGCTGAGTCTCATCAGGATAATAAGCAGAAGCCTCAGGCTCAGCCGGTTCAGAAAAAGGCTCAGTCTCAGGAGCGCATACAGAATCAGTCACAGAACAGAAATCAGAAGAATGCTGCAGGAGAGGCTCCGCAGAATACGAAGCCGTCTGATGAAAAGCCCGGCAGCGACAGACAGGATAAAGCTCAGAATGCACAGCCTGCAAAGAACAGGAATCAGTCAGCTGAAGCAGAAGCTGTTGATAACTTAGCTGAAGAACAGAAGAGCGGTGAAAAAAAGCCTTCAGACAACAGAAGCGGCAGTGACAGATACAAGGACAGACCGAGACGCTCTGACAGATATAATCGCGGAGATGAGAGAGGAAACGGAACTCAGCAGAGGAGACCGGAAAGACGCAGCTTTGAGGACAGAGCCAAGGGAGGCTATGGCAGGGATGTGGCTGCTGTAAAGTCTGAGAATCCTAATCCTGCAACTAAGAGGTATGAGAAGACCGGTACGGTTACAGGAGATCCGGTTAAGACAGCAGAGGAATTTCTCACCTCGCTCTTTAAGAGCATGGAGATGAATATATCCTATAAGGGTGTATTCAAGGATGAGAATAATGAGCTGGTAGTTGATCTTTCAGGTGAGGATATGGGCGTTCTCATCGGCAAGAGAGGACAGACACTTGATGCACTGCAGTATCTTACAGGCCAGGTTGTTAATAAGCACCAGACAGCTTATATAAGGGTTAAGATAGACACCGAGAATTACCGTGAGCGCAGAAAGGAAACCATGGAGGCTCTTGCACAGAATATAGCCGACAAGGTTAAGAAAACCCATAAGCCTGTTGCTCTCGAGCCTATGAATCCTTATGAGAGACGCATCATTCATTCGTATCTGCAGAATGAAAAGGATATAATCACAAAGTCAGAGGGAGTAGAGCCATACAGACATGTGATTGTATGCCCGGTTAAGAAAAAGAGAAATCTTAATGAGCGCAGAGAGATTGAAATCATTGCCCGCAGTGATAATGAAGCTGCAGCAGATAAGACTGCAGAAGCTGTTAATGCAGAAAATGCTTCAGAAACTGATAACAGTGCTGCGTCAGTTTTAAATCAGCCCGTTCAGCAGATGACTCAGCACCAGACTCAGACTGAGATAAAGCTTACTGAGACTGTAGTTGAGCAGACAACAGTGGAGATCAGTGATAACAAGGTTTCACAGAGCTCAGTCGAGACCGTAACAGAAAGTGTGGAGCTTGCTGATAAATAAAGCTGCAGAGACCAACAGAAGAACTGAATATAGATTTCTGTTATGAGAAAATGCCGATTTAATAAGCATTTCGCAGATTAACGGGAAATATTTAGAAGGGGA
>CAVALT010000091.1:0-6306 GCA_963589455.1 Clostridiales bacterium | reverse complement strand
ACAGAGGCAGCCGCTGAGACAACAGAGGCAGCGTCAGCAGATGCATCAGATTTAAAGGGCAGCATTTCCCTTGCAGGCTCAACCTCAATGGAGAAGCTCTGCGAGGCTATGTCAGAGAGCTTCATGGAGAAGTATCCGAATATCAATGTTACTACAGAGTATACAGGCTCAGGTGCAGGAATTGAGTCACTTGAGGCAGGCAGTGTTGATATCGGAAACTCATCACGTAATCTTAAGGACAGCGAGCTTGAGGGCGGTGCGGTTGAAAACATTGTTGCTATAGACGGAATTGCTGTTATCGTCGATAAGGACAACACAGTAACTGATCTTTCATCTGAGGATCTTGCCAAGATCTATAAGGGAGAGATTACGAACTGGAGCGAGCTTGGCGGAAATGATGAGGCTATCGTAGTAATCGGACGTGAGAACGGCTCAGGCACAAGAACAGCCTTTGAAGAGCTTCTTAAGCTGGAGGATGCATGCAAGTATGCACAGGAGCTTGATTCAACAGGCGGAGTTCTTGCCAAGGTTGCTTCAACACCGGGAGCTATCGGCTATGTATCACTTGATGTAGTAGATGATTCTGTACAGGCTGTTAAGCTTGACGGAGCAGAGGCTACAGAGGAGAGCATCCTTGCAGGCAATTATCTTCTTTCAAGACCCTTCGTTATGGCTACCATGGGAGAGATCTCAGAGCAGAATGACCTTGTTAAGACCTGGTTCGATTACATCGGCTCAGAGGATGGACAGGCTGTAATTACAGGACTTGGACTCATTCTTCCGCAGTAAGCTTAAAGGCAAGGATTTATGGACACCATTACAGGAAAGGGCAGGACTATGAGTGCAGCTAAGCTTACAGAAGCAGTTGCCAAGGCAATATTTACCATCTGCGCAGTGCTTGCAATCTTTGCGGTAGCGTCCATGACAGTATACATGTTTGCTAAAGGCGCTCCGGCTTTTCAGAAAGTCGGAGCTGCCGAGCTTTTATTCGGTACTGTATGGAAGCCGACCGCGGACCCGTCCTCGTACGGAATTTTCTACATTATCTTATCTTCAATAGTCGGTACTGCATGCAGCATAGCAATAGGCGTACCTGTAGCACTTATGACGGCAGTATTTCTTACTGAGGTCGCTGATAAAAAGGTTTCGGCGATTGTTTATCCTGCAGTAGAGCTGCTTGCAGCAATCCCGTCTGTTATCTACGGACTCATCGGTCTGATGGTTCTGAACCCGGCTATGTATAAGCTTGAAAAGCTTATATTTGCTGGCTCATCAACGCATCAGTTTACAGGAGGCTCCAACATGCTCTCGGCAATAATAGTTCTTGCCATCATGATTCTTCCGACTGTTATCAATGTCAGTGCTTCATCAATCAGGGCAGTATCTAAGGATCTGCGTGCAGCCTCGCTTGCAATGGGCGCTACTAAGATGCAGACCATATTCAAGGTCACAGTACCGACCGCAAAGAACGGAATCATGGTCGGCGTGGTGCTTGGCATAGGACGTGCACTAGGTGAGGCAATGGCCATAAATATGGTTGCAGGAGGTGCGGTAAATATCCCGCTTCCGTTTAACTCAGTAAGGTTTCTTACCACTCAGCTTGTCAGTGAGATGGGCTATGCTGAGGGAACGCACAGACAGGTGCTTTTCACAGTAGGTCTTGTGCTCTACATATTCATAATGCTCATTAATCTTGTTCTCATGCAGATGAAGAAGAGAGGAGAAAAGGAATGAACGGCCAGAGCCTGACTGCAAAGCAGAGCAGACCATGGGATGCGGTGCTTTATGCAGCAGTTTATATATGTGCGGCATTTTCAGTATTGCTGCTTGTAGGCATTATCGCCTATGTACTGTATAAGGGAATTGGATCGGTCAGCTGGTCATTTCTTACCTCGGTCACCTCTGTGCTTAAGGGTACTGTGGGTATCGCCGGAAATATCGTAAATACGCTGCTAATCATTTTCATATCCATGCTTATTGCCACCCCGATAAGCATAGGAGCAGCTGTATACCTTAACGAGTATGCAAAGCCTGGCAAGCTGGTTACTATTATTGAGTTTGCAACTGAGATCCTGTCCGGTATCCCTTCCATTATCTTCGGATTATTCGGAATGATGTTCTTCGGACAGACGCTCGGACTTGGCTATTCACTGCTTACAGGATCATTTACCCTGATACTGATGGTGCTCCCGCTTATTACAAGAAATACCCAGGCGGCACTTAAGGTTGTGCCTGACAGCTACAGACAGGGCTCTGTAGGGCTCGGAGCCGGTAAATGGCACACAATCAGGACAATACTTCTTCCGTCTGCCATGCCCGGCATTATTACCGGAGTCATACTTGCAATAGGACGTATAGTCGGAGAATCAGCAGCACTTTTGTTTACGGCAGGAAGCGCAAAGACTCTGCCAAAGACATTTGCAGCATTATTCGGCAAGATATTTGACTCGGGCGGAACACTTACTATTCAGCTTTATCTGAGCGCGACCAGTGAGGGAGATTTTGATACAGCCTTCGGAATCGCTGTAGTACTCCTTGTAATAGTATTTCTTATTAATCTTGGAACAAAACGTCTGGCAGCAAGATTTGATGTCAGGAGGATTGCAAAATGACGGATAATATTAAGATAAAGGCAGAAAATCTGCACCTTTATTACGGTGAAAATCACGCCTTAAAGGGCATTAACATGGATATACGCACTAACTGCGTTACGGCATTTATCGGACCGTCAGGCTGCGGAAAGTCCACATTTTTAAAAACACTTAACAGAATGAATGATCTTGTCGACAATGTACGTATTGAAGGCAAGGTTACACTCGACGGAGAGGATATCTATGCACCCGGGGTTGATACCACTCTGCTCAGAAAGCGTGTCGGAATGGTATTCCAGCAGCCAAACCCCTTCCCGATGAGTATATATGACAACATTGCATACGGACCGCGTGTGCATGGCATAAAGGATAAGGCAAGACTCGATGAGATAGTAGAGGAAAGCCTTAAGGGTGCAGCCATATTTGATGAGGTCAAGGACAGACTTAAGAAATCTGCGCTGGGACTTTCCGGTGGACAGCAGCAGAGAATCTGTATTGCAAGAGCTCTTGCAGTTCAGCCCGAGGTGCTGCTCATGGATGAGCCTACATCTGCACTCGATCCGATTTCCACAGCCAGAATTGAGGACCTTATGGAGGACCTTAAGAAGAAGTATACTGTTGTTGTGGTTACGCATAATATGCAGCAGGCAACGCGTGTTTCTGATTATACGGCCTTCTTCCTTTTAGGCGAGCTTATAGAGTTTGGTGAGACTGAGAGACTGTTCTCCTATCCTAAGGAAAAGAAGACTGAGGACTATATTACAGGAAGGTTTGGCTGATGAGAACGAGATTTGACGAGCAGCTCAAGGCGCTCAACAATGAGATGATTCAGATGGGAAGCATGATTGAAAATGCTATCCAGAATGCTATACGTGCCTTTTTTGATAAGGATATGGAGCTTGCCAGACAGATTATGGCAAATGACGAGGCGGTTGACCAGGAGCAGAAGAAAATTGAGAATATCTGTTTTCAGCTGCTTATCCAGAGACAGCCTGTTGCGCGGGATTTAAGAACCATTACCGCAGCACTTAAGATGGTTACCGATATGGAGAGAATCGGAGATCATGCTGCAGATATATCAGAGCTTACGGTAATGATGGCTGACAGCGCAGAGATAATGAATCGTGACGATATCAAGAGGATGTCTGCAGAGGCAGTGCTTATGCTGCTTCATGCGGTTGAGGCCTATGTTGAGAGAGATATAGACAAGGCAAAAGAGGTAATTGCTCACGATGATATAGTAGACGAGCTCTTTATCAAGGTTAAGGGCGAGCTTATAGAGGCAATAGGAAAAAATCCCGACTGCGGCGAGCATGCGGCAGATATGCTCATGATTAATAAGTATCTTGAACGTATCGGTGATCATGCTACAAACATTGCAGAATGGGTTATTTTCTCACTTAATACCGTGGATCCGGATGCAGAGTAATCCGGAGAACGGAAATTAGTTTTGATAGCAGGCACACAGTAGGCTATAATAGGAGTCTGCAGGCAGTAAATTCACGCTGAAATGCGGAAGGTGCTAAACAGATACAATATAATACCGGGGTCAAAAGTATATGGCACTTATTTACATAGTAGAAGACGATGCAAGCATCAGAGAGATAGAGACCATAGCTCTCAGAAACAGCAACTATACTGTTCAGGCCTTTGAGAGGGCATCAGAATTTAACAAAAAGATCGAGGAGATCATCCCCGATCTCATTCTGCTTGATGTAATGCTGCCTGACGGAGACGGCTATGAGATCTGCAGGAAGCTGCGTCAGGATCCTCAGACCAAGCGTATTCCTGTGATTATGGTTACCGCCAAGACAGGAGAGATGGATATGGTGCGCGGGCTTGACGGCGGTGCCGATGATTATATCAGGAAGCCGTTTTCAATAATGGAGCTGCTGTCGAGAGTTAAGGCTCTGCTGCGCCGAGCAGGAGATGAGGCACCAAAGCTTATGACCGTGGGAGCCATAACACTTGATCATGACAGACATGCCGTAACGGTAGATGACAGGCATGTTGAGCTGACCTTTAAGGAATACGAGCTGCTCAGGTATCTTATGATCAATACCGAGATTGTCCTGTCGAGGGAAAATATCATGCGCTTTGTATGGGGCACTGATTATGAAGGAGAGAGCCGTACTGTGGATATGCACATCAAAACTCTCCGCAGAAAGCTTGCCGAGGCAGGCAGGCAGATAGCTACAGTCAGAAATGTCGGCTATGTGATACATTCCCGTCCGGAGGAAGACGATGAAGCAGAAGATTAACCTGCGTTTATTTTTGATTGCACTGATAGCGGTCGTTGTATCAACGGTCGCTATCACTTTTGTTTATTACGAATTATTTACAAGACAGGTCAGGCAGGATCTGAAGCTTAATGCGGAGCTTCTGAACGATACAGAGCTGTTTCAGAGCATGTACGAATATGAGGCAACTGTACGCGATACAACCGGTTCATACATTACAGATGAAAATGAAGATCTTAATGCTCCGGACAGCCTGGGGCAGAGGCTTAAGCCGCAGACAGCAGAGTCACTTAAGCGGTTTAAAAATCAGAATCTGCGCATAACCTGGATGGATGCTGAGGGCTATGTTATCTATGACAATGATACCGATGCGGCAGCACTCGAAAATCACCTTGACCGTCCTGAGGTTTCAGATGCATTGGCATACGGAGAGGGAGAATCCATCCGAAGATCCAAGACCATGAATCTTGCAACCTTTTACTATGCAATGAGACTTGACAACGGCACGGTACTGAGAGTTGCAATGCAGGTAAGCACTGTCATCAGTCTCTTCTTTACTGCAGCGCCGGTTATATTTGTCATAATAGCAGCAGTGCTTGCTGCCTGTGTCGTGCTGAGCCGCATGCTGACAAGAACCTTATTAAAACCTATTGAGGACATGGCTGAGCACATGGATGATCATAATGAGATTCCGATATATCCTGAGCTTAAGCCCTTTGCAGACAGGATACGCTCGCAGCATGAGCACATACTCGCATCCGCTGAGAGCAGGCAGGATTTTACGGCAAATGTTACACATGAGCTCAAGACTCCGCTTACAGCTATATCAGGATACGCAGAGCTCATAGAAAACAATATGATAGGAGCTGATCAGACAGGCCATATAGCGAGCCAGATAAGACATAATGCAGACAGGCTGCTCTCCATGATCAATGACATAATACAGCTTTCGGAGCTTGATCATAAGGATCTGCCGAGGAGCTTTGCAGATGCGGATCTTAATGCAATAGCAGCAGAGTGCTGTGACAATTTGAGGGTGGCGGCGGCAAAGGCCAGGATTACGCTTGATTATAAGGGAGAGCCGGTACATCTTTCAGCTGACAGAGCTCTTATCAAGGAGCTTATAGAAAATCTGGTTCAGAATGCTATACGCTATAATCATGAAGGCGGGCATGTATGGGTTACTGTATCCGAGGCCAGCGGGCATGCGGTGCTTAAGGTAAGGGATGACGGCATAGGCATTCCCAAGGATAAGCAGGCAAGAGTCTTTGAGAGGTTTTACCGTGTAGATAAGGGCCGTTCAAGAGATATGGGCGGAACAGGTCTGGGACTTGCTATAGTCAAGCATATAGCGGAGATACACAATGCTGAGATAAGCCTCGACAGCATACTTGGTGAAGGTACGGATATAAGTGTAAGATTTTAGGGAAATGCTGATTAAATCAGCATTTCCCTAAAAGCCTCCGGCGGATCGC
>CAVALT010000090.1:0-6480 GCA_963589455.1 Clostridiales bacterium | reverse complement strand
CTCCGGTGCTATCAGCTCGACATCATTATTAAGGAAGAGCAGATAATCTCCCGATGCATGCTGAACTCCGAAGTTGTTGATTGCCGAATAATTAAACTCCCGCTCCCATCTTATTACATTTATGCTTATGCTATCTTTGCCGGCATAGCGCTTCGGAAGTTCATTGTAATATTCGAAGGTGGCAGGGTCAGTTGAATTATTCTCAACTATGATAAATTCAAGCCTGCGGTACTCTGATCGTTCAATAACAGAGCTTATGCATTTTTCCAGATCATCGATATGATCCTTATTAGGTATGATAACCGAAACCAGCGGAGCAGCCTCTCCCGGAGCATCATATATCGTGCGGTAATATCCGTAGGTTACGCCCTTTTCGATTGACTTATATCTGATGCCCAGTCTGTCATAGTGAGCTGCAATGGCTCTGCTGCCTGCCTCAAAGGCATAAAGCTTGGACTTTGGATCAGAGGCCGTTGAGCCCTTATGATACCGCCAGTGATAGCAGATCACAGGTATATGGACAATCGTCTCTGACACAAAGCGGCCTTCCTTAAGAAGCTGCCTTGAGTCCTCGCTTAACGAGCTGTCATTGGACGGATCCTCATGTCCGCGCATAGCCTCCTCGGTGCATCTGAAGAAGAAGTCATGATCCTGTGCACCGTCAAATTCTTCTCTAAAGCCCCCTACCTTCTGCAGCAGATCTCTCCTGATCACGCTCAGATGGCATATGTAATTGACCGAGCACAGCATCTCGGGATTGTAATCAGACTTGAAATGCGGCTCAAACAAGGCCTTGCCGTCAAAATCAATCTTGTCCTCATCCGTATATATAAATTCAGCCTTCGGATTGGCCGCTATTGCCTTTACCACCTCATACAGTGCCCACGGCGGAAGCTCATCATCATGATCGCAGAGAGCAATATAATCACCGCCTGCAGCCTCAAGGCCTGCATTTGTATTGCCTGAGATGCCCCTGTTTCCTCCAAGCTCAACAAGCTTAAAGCGTTTGGGATCCTCAGCTGCATACTCCCTTGTCACTTTGGCCACAGTATCATTTCCCGGCTCCGAGCCGTCAGCAATAACAGCCTCAAAATTCGGATAGGTCTGCGCCTTAAAGGAATCCAGCAGCATACGCAGGTATTTCTCCGGTGTATTATATGCCGGAACCACTATACTGATCAGCGGATAGGACGAAAGCCCAAGCGACCTCCAGGCCTCTCTCTGGGCCTCTATTTCAGCATCAGACAGCACAGTCTTGAACTGCCACTCAGCATAATCATAATCCTCGTCTATCTTTGCAATCTTATGAACTGCCTTCTTCCAGAATGCATAAAATCCGTTTTCACGTATAAAATCAAAGGAAACAATAAGCGTCTCAAAATGCACCAGTGCAATAAGCTTTTCCCAGCGCTTTGCCCTGATTGAGTTACGCTTTTCTATAATGGCGTTATTGACATGAACTCTTCGTATGGTTCCGGAATCATTCATAACAAGCCAGGCATCAGCATCGCGTTCAAACGGAACCGCCACAGTAAAGCCCGACATACGGTCAGCCCCGAACTGCTGGGCTACATCCACTCTGTCCCGTGCCACGGCTGTGCACTTAAGCTTTCTTCCGGCCTTGTCCACAACGCTGTATTCTATTGTTTTTCCCTTTGACGGAATGCACCAGCCCTCCAGCATCAGCACACCGTCTCTGAGACTCATTGAATCAACTCTGTATCGCATGGTTACCTATCCTACCACTATTTTCTTATCTTTGCCACCTGTCTGACCGCAAAATCCTGAACATATGAAAATGTATCAGCAATCAGTCTGAGCTCTATATCTATGTAATTAAGCAGTCTCGACAGACGAAAGCCGGTCTTATGTGCCCTGCATCTGCCGAGCTTACTGAAGCCCTCTGAGAGTCCCTCTCTGTATTCTCTCCCGAAGCCAAGCCTTGAGAAAAATGCACACTTGATCATTATTCCGACTGCAATTCCGGGCAGATTGACAAGCAGCATAAGCAGCGGCATATTTTTATAGAAGAGATAGATATTATTGCGGGCAGCAAGCCTTACCTTAAATTGATTGTACTTTGAACCGCTTGTGCCGCTTCCGACATGATATACCACTGAGCTCGGTGCATAGACTATCTCATAACCGAGCACTCTGGCTCTGAAGGATACGTCCACATCCTCAAGATAAGCAAAATGCATCGGATCGAAATATGCTGTCTCCTCGCCCTTAAAGGCCATCTCCTCAAATACAGATTTCCTGTAGGCAGCAGCACCTGCGCAGGCTGAAAATACCTTAGTCACCCGGTTGAATTTCGGCTTATCCACCGGTTGTCCTACGCCTCTCTGAAAGGCCCAGCCAAGGAGATTAAGCCCGTCCCCGGCATCATCGAGCAGCTCCGGGTGATACATCTGTATCATCTTAGGCGATACGGCAAATATATGCTTATCCTTATCAGCCTCAAACACCCTCGCAAGCTCCTTAAGATAGTTTCTGTCTGCTTTTGTATCATTGTTAAGCAGAACTATGTATTCCGTATCCGCCGCAGCTATGCCGGCATTGACAGCGCCGGAAAAGCCTGTGTTGGTATCAAGGTAAATGCAGCTGAGTCTCCTGTTTTTTTCAGATATATCAGACTCTGTGCCATGATTGCCTTTGCTGATGCCGTTGTTATTGCTGTTGTTTCCGGTGTGGGTGTTGCTGCTGGCATTGCTGCTAATGCTGTTGCATCTGCTGTCGATGCTGCTGTCCGTTCCGGCTTTGCCTGACATTCCCGCCTCTGTCGGCCAACTGCGCTCAAGCTCCTTAAGGTATTCCACTGAACCATCCGTAGAGCCGTTATCAACAATAAGCACAACAAAGGAGTCATATGTCTGCGCTGCAAGTGCAGACATACACTCCTCCATGTACTTTAATCCGTTATAATTAGGTATAATTACTGTAAATGCTGCCTTATCCATACCTTCTTTTACTTTAAATCCTGCCTTATAAGCAGTCTGAGTGCCTCCACCGCAGTTTTTATTGCCTTGTCCGTATCATAAACCTGCGGATCCGGAAGACCCTTTTCACGTCTGGTCTGATTAGCTATAACATGCAGCACTGCTCCGCAGCGCACGCCTCTTAAAGCTGCGACAGTAAATAACGCTGCCGACTCCATCTCTGAACAGAGACAGCCGAGTCTGACCCAGGACTGCCATTTCTCACCTACTGACGGAACACCTGCCATAGATGAAGGGTCGTGCTGTCCGTAAAAGCTGTCCTTGCACTGCACAACGCCTGTCGCATGTCTGTAGCCCAGCTTCTCTGCAGCGTCATTAAGTGCCTTAACTATCTCATAATCAGCTGTTGCCGGCCATTCCTCCGGTGCATATTCCTTAGAGGTTCCCTCCATGCGTATAGCTGACATAGCTATGCAGACATCATCTCCCATGATGTCCTCTCTGATTCCGCCTGCCGTACCGACTCTTATAAATGTATCTGCACCGCATTTAATAAGCTCCTCCATGGCTATTGCCGCAGACGGACCGCCTATGCCTGTTGAGCAAACGCTGACCTGCACGCCTTCAAGAGTACCGCTATAGCTTGTGAACTCCCTGTTTACCGCAATCAGCTCCGGCTTATCAAAATATTTTGCTATGAGCTCACATCTCGCCGGGTCTCCCGGCAGTATAACATACCTGCCTGTCTGCCCCGGTTTTACATGTATATGAAACTGTTCCTCACCTTTATTGTATATAAGGCTCATACTTAAATCCTCTTTGCATTGACTCTGTGTTGTCAAAATGCTATACTCTTCACGCTCTTAAGCCGAAAGCCTGCATGCAGTGCCGCATAAGCCTCTGCCGGCGGTTTCTAAGAACAGGTGAGTTCGTGACCATCCTCACCTAATTGCGAATGTGACCCACAATCGTACGATAAAAAACAAAACTATGGAGATAATCAAATGAAATCAAATGTTAAGTATCTTTGTGATGCCGCTATGATCGCTGCGATCTATGTGGTACTCAATATGGTTTTCATGCCTATCAGCTTCGGCCCGATTCAGTGCCGTGTCAGTGAGATGCTGACTGTGCTTCCGGCTTTTCTTCCGGCAGCCATTCCCGGAGTTGCCATAGGCTGTCTTATCGCCAATATTCTCGGCGGAGCCATAATTCCCGACATCATCTTCGGAACACTTGCAACTCTTATCGCTGCAGTTGCTTCATATATGCTTACTGCAAAGCTGCAGGCCGATGTGGTTAAGAGCCACAGCGCCGGTGCTGCATTCAGACTCTATGCAGTGCTTCCTCCGATAATAAGCAATACTATAATTGTTCCGCTCGTGCTTAAGTACGCTTACGGCTACGGCGATGCCCTCTACTTTATGATGTTCACAGTCTGCGTAGGCGAGATCATATCCGTTGCAGGACTCGGCAATATACTTATTACCGTTGCAGCACGCGTGCCTCTGCTCGCAGCTCTCAGAAACAGAGAAACAGCCTGATCATTATCCGGTCACTGCACCGGCATTAAGGAAATGCCGGTTTAATCAGTTTCTCCCTGAATTTTAGTATCTGCTATCCGCACATCGAATTTGCTCTGCAAATCCTTGACGCGGTCAGTAAGAAGCTGAACATATGAATATTTACGCGTTTTCCTTAAGGAGCAAAGGGTCACTTGCTCTGTGGAGAACGCAGTTTTTTTGTATCTGTTCAGCACCTTCCGCATTTCATGGTGAAATTTCCTTATTTATTTTCAAGTGCGGTAATCTTGGCTACTCTTTCTGCATGACGTTCACCAAGGAATTCAGCAGCAAGCCACTCATCAACTATCATCTTGGCAAGCTCCTCGCCCACAACTCTTGCTCCGAAGCAGAGCACATTTGCATTATTATGCATACGGCTGAGTTTTGCACTGTACGGCTCCGAGCATACGACTGCACGGATGCCCTTAAGCTTATTGGCAGCAATGCACATGCCAACACCTGTTCCGCATATTGCTATGCCAAGCTCCGCCCTGCCGCTTGTTACAGCTTCGCCAACCTTCTCGGCATAATCCGGATAATCCACTCTGTCTGCCGAATCACAGCCGACATTGATAACCTCATGTCCTTTAGACTCAAGATACTCCTTAATTACAGCCTTCATCTGATATGCTGCATGATCATTGCCTATAACTATCTTCATTAGAATATACCTCCGTATCTGTATTTTATTTGTAATTGCTTTTTTTGTGTTGGCGTTCAAGGCACAAAGTGCCTCTAAGCTTTTGCAAAAGCTCATCGTAAAGCGATGCAGTGATGTTGTGCTATACAGTTACTTTTATTCCTATTCCTGAATAAAACTCCTGCTCAGCTGTCTGCCTTTTCAAAGCTCTCCTGCTCATCATGTATAATGGCAGTTCCCTCATTTTCAAATTTAAAAGGAATATAAAGCAGCTCATGCATTGCCTCCATGACAGCAGCCTGACGCTCAGGCTCTGCATAGAACAGCAGAAAGCCTCCGCCGCCTGCACCGAGGAGCTTTCCTCCGAGTGCACCAGCCTTTATGCCTGCGGCATACATCTCATCTATGCTGCCGGTTGAGATTCCGCTCGAGATTCCTCTTTTAAGCTTCCAGGTATGATCCAGCATGCGGCCGAATCCATCGAGCCCGGTCTTTTCGTCCTTAAGCAGTTTTTCCGCCTCATAGGTCAGAGCTGTCATTTCTCTAAGCTCAGCTTCCTTATCCTTAAGAGCCTTAATCGTGCCCTGCTGTATATCCGATGAAAACCTCGAAAAGCCTGTAAAGAACAGCATGAGTCTGTCATTTAATTCCGCCCTTCTCGCCTCGCTGACCTCCACAGGTCTTACCTCATATCCATCACTTCCGAAGGCTATAAGATTCAGGCCGCCGTATGCCGCTGCTATCTGATCCTGTATGCCTCCGCTCTCATTGCATAGCACTCTCTCAAGATATATGGCTTCATCTGCCAGCTGTCGTTTTGACAGTTTTTTGCCCTTAAGTGCACTGAAGGCATTCAGCATGCCTACTGCAAATGACGACGAGGTTCCTAAGCCGGAGCGTGCCGGTAGGTCTGCATCATAGGAAAGCCTCAGCTCATGCATATCCTTCATCTTCATTGCATTGCGGATAGCCGGATGAACGATCTCATCTGTATGCTGAACTCTCTCTATCTTAGAATAGATAATCTCATTTCTGTAATCAAAAAAGCGAGGCAGATGACGGACACTCACGTAGCAGTATTTATCAAATGTAGTCGAAAGCACGGCACCGCCATGCTCCCTGAAATATTCTTCAAAGTCTGTTCCGCCTCCGAAGAAGGACATACGGAACGGAGTTCTGGTAATTATCATCTGTTGTCTCTCCGCTTGATTTGTATCTGTTTAGCACCTTCCGCATTTCAGCGTAAATTGGCTGCCTGCAGACAAATTTACGTTGAAATGTGGAAGGCGGCCAAGGCCCGAAGGGCCTCTGGCCAGCCACATCGAGGATTTGCGAA
>CAVALT010000089.1:3050-6483 GCA_963589455.1 Clostridiales bacterium | reverse complement strand
AATGAGAATGAGCTTGGCAATCAGCTTATTGAATGTGCAGCCATCATATTCGGTGCAGCTGTCTGCCTCCTTTTCCACCGGTTCTGGTTCCGCGGTGAGATTAAGGGCTTCTTCAGGCTAAAGGGGCTCGGTCGCGGGCTAATGCTTGGCTGGAGTATATTTGCAGTATGTCTGATCATAATTATCTGCAACTACGTCATCAGTGACAATCAGATTGGAAATATTCCTGCGGCACTGATTCTCGGTGCTGCTCCCGGCATACGTGAGGAAACGCTTGTACGCCTTATACCTCTGTCCATTGCAATGAGACAGCCCTGTAAAAAGCGCATGCTGCCGATTGCCTGCTGCCTGACCTCAGTGCTCTTCGGCGTCCTGCACCTTATTAATCTCCTTGCCGGAGCTGATTTTGTAAGCACACTGCTGCAGGTGCTGTATGCCACAGGCATCGGTCTTACCTTTGCCGGCATCTATCTCTGCACCGGCAATATCTGGATTACGATGCTTCTTCATACCCTTATGGACTCTGTTTCCTATCTTAATGTCGGCATGCAGGAGAGCGGCGGCGTACTTACAGGCTCAAACACTGCTTCGGAGCTTGCTGTTCTGATCGTATTTACAGTTCTTTTCTATATAAATGCTGTCACGGTGCTCAGGAAAAAGAGACGCGACGAGGCTGCTGAAGTCTGGGCGGATATGTGGCCGGAACAGCCTGCAGACACCTATATCGACTGATACAGAGAACTGAAGTCAGAGTCAGAGATATAAACAGAAAATCCCATCGGATGCACAGAGCTCCGATGGGATTTTTTTGAATCTTCTTTTGATTTTCTAAGGAAATGCTGATTTAATCAGCGTTTCCTTAATTGTTTAGCGCAAGCAAAGCGATGCTGAGGATGAATGGAATACCTGTTTACTGACTGTAATCAGCTGACATAGCCACAGCTTATGCTGCTCAGAATTTAAAATATATAAACGGATTGTAGGACAGTCCTATTAGATACAGCACCGACATCAGCCACAGGCTGATATATCTTACATTTACGCATGCAGAGGAATTCCAGAAGCGTAATTTCTGAAGGCACTCAAGCTTTGTAAAGGAAAATATAACTGCGGCTGCAAAGCAGACAATAAACAGAGAATCCAGCTCCGCAAGGATGCTGTATACAGCCCAATAGCTAAAATCAAAGCTGAACATGCTCTTAAGATAAAGAACAGCATCTCCCATGGTATCCGCACGGAAAAATACCCATCCTATTATGACCGCAAGCAGTGTATAAGCATGACGAAGCACTGACGGACAGCTCTTCAGTATCTTATTAAAGCCAAGTCTCTCCGCTATGCTGAAGGCTCCGTGATATAAGCCCCAAAAGATAAACTGCCATGCCGCACCGTGCCAGAAGCCTGTCAGGAAGAATACAGTCACAAGATTGATATAGGTTCTGACTGTACCTCTCCGGTTTCCTCCAAGCGGAATATAGACATAATCCCTGAACCAGCTCGACAGCGATATATGCCATCTTCTCCAGAACTCCTGTATGCTTTGTGAGATATAGGGCAGATTAAAGTTTTCATTAAAATGAAAGCCAAGCATCCTTCCGAGACCGATGGCCATGTCAGAATACGCTGAGAAGTCATAATATATCTGCAGGGTATAGCAGACAGCACCAAGCCAGGCATAGGCGGTATTAAGGTCCTGCGGAATGGCAAAGGCTGCATCGGCTATGCGTCCCATATTGTTGGCTATAAATACCTTTTTGGCAAAGCCTATAATAAATCTCCTGATGCCGTATTCAATATCTGCCCTGCTGATGCTTCTGTCATTCATGGCTGTATTGACATCAGTATACCTTACAATAGGACCGGCTATCAGCTGCGGAAACATCGTAACGTACAGGGCAAGCTTCACAAAGCTCTTCTGAACCGGTGCACTGCCTCTGTATACATCCGCAACATAGGAAATGATCTGAAAGGTATAGAAGGATATGCCGATAGGCAAGGCCACCTGCGCGGCAGCTCCAAGTATATCCAGGTTAAAGGCCGATGCCAGGCTGCGCGCATTTTCCACAAAGAAATTAAAGTACTTATAGTACAGAAGGTTTCCAAGATCAATCGCCAGTATCAAAACAAAGAGCATTCCGCGAAGCCTTGTGCAGCTGTCCATAATTATCGTAAGCACATAATTTATCAGGATAACTGCCATCAGAATGAGGAAATATCTTGTTCCGCCCCAGGCATAAAATATCATTGAGGCGATCAGCAACACTATATTGGCAATATCAATATGATGCTCATTTCTTAATGAAAAGAATATATAGTAAAATATAAGCGTCAGCGGAAGAAAACAAAATATAAAAAATGTTGATGAAAATACCATTTATTCACGTTCCTGTTATTACAGTTTCTGCCTAAAAGCCCTCTGTATATTCATCATCCAGATAATCCGGATGCTCCAGAAGGTAATCGATGAATTCCCAGTCCATATTCTGTATCTTTGCCTTGTTGACCTCCAGTATCAGGATGTCGGATTTGCCGACAAGATAATCCAGAGGAAGCTCATCATAGGCGGTAAAGCCTGACAGATACTTAGTCTCTGAAAACTTGTCATGAAACCAGTAGTTATTTTCCAGATACACATCGCTTCCGAAAACATCAGCCCTTATCATGGTTCCGATGCTCTGTCCCAGAAAGCTGCCTCCGCGGATAAATACCGACGGCTTGTCGCTGCCTTCCTTCTCTACAACAGTATCCGTATCATACCAGTCTTCCTTTGCATCAAAAAGAAGATTCAGGGATGAATACAGATCCACATCAGGACTCACAGGCTCAGCCGAGGGCTTTTCCTTAATAGCTATGGTGCTAAGATCATATCGGCCCACACGGTTTATCATAGCTATAAGCTCTGCAGCACAGGTTCTGCCCCATGAATGGCTCCAGTGAATGCCGCTCTTATAAAATACCGGTGCCTTAAGCGTAGTATTCTCAAGATGCGTATCAATGTATTCTATCGAATCAAAGTAAGGCACACCGCTTTTATCAAGAGTCTCCAGGAACCTTTCATAATCCGTATAGGTAAATTCCTTCTGTCTGCCTGTTGCCAGTATGCGGTCAGGAATCTGATCCCACATATACTGTGCCTTGGACGGAGTAATGAATACGTAAAGCTCCTTGCCATTTTCCTTACATAAGGCATCCAGTCTCATAAGCTTATCCGTAAGCTCCTCAAAATACTCCTCAGATGCCGGAACAATAGCCTGATCCTCTGCTGAAACGTATTCCGGCTCAAACAGACTTCCGTCCTTCCCTATGATTACATTTGAATTGGGACTTACATGAAATATGCTGTATAAAAGCTGATTTCTGACCTTCATCAGAAGCTTTCTGCCCGGAAAGCTTCTGTCCCAGAGATCACTCACACCGGTCTGCCAGGTTCCCT
>CAVALT010000089.1:0-3040 GCA_963589455.1 Clostridiales bacterium | reverse complement strand
AAGAGGCTCTGCTCCTGATTCTGCGGTAACTCCGTTCAGCACTATATTGCCGTCAAGCAGCTTACCGTAAACCGGAAGCATGAGTGTCAGAAAAAATATAATTATAAGAATGCTGTTGTTTTTCTTTTTCATCTGAAAACCATATTGTAACTATTTAGCAGCCATTTCGAGCTCTGCAAATGCTCGATGCCAGTTGGACGGAGGTCCTTTGGATTCCGGTCAGCCTCCGCATTTCAGCATAAATTTGCCTTCAGTCGGTCAATTCACGCTGAAATACGGAAGCTGCTGAACAGCTCCATATTCATATAGAGCATATTCATATAGACCATATCCGGCTTATTTACTGTCCCGCAGTGCCTTCCTTATGCATCTTGGCTCTGATGAGGCTTCGAAGTATGCAGTAGAGTGTCATAACTACGCCCACAGCAGCGCCTATTTCCTCACTCAGTATATCCGGGAACGTAAAGAGCACCGTGGCAGCTATAAGCAATATCCGCTCAATATTGTTAAGCTGCATAAACATATAGCCCGTAATTCCGCCTGCAAGCCAGTAAACAGCCACTAAGAGCAGACCGCAGGCTGTCAATACCTCTGTAGGGCTTCCGCTGAGCAGCAGTGCCGGTCTGTGTATGAATATAAACGGCACTATAAATGATACAGCCGCATAGCTGTAGGCCTTCCATCCGGTTTTCCAGGCATTGGCCTCTGCTATACCCGCTGCTGTATAGGAGGCAGGACAGACCGGAGGCGTGATCTGAGCCACAACTCCGAAATAAAATATAAACATATTTGCTACAAGCTCAGATATACCAAACAGTCTTATGGACGGCAGAAACAGAGTATAGGCTATAAGATACGCTGCTATGGTCGGAAGAGCCATGCCGAGCAGCAGACAGATCACTGCAGTTATAAGCAGTACCTGTGATCTGCCGGTACTGCTGAGCATGCTGAGAATGCGGTATGCCACCTCGGTCTTGACAGCCACTCCTATCATAAGTCCGCAGGCTGCCGTCGGAACCGCAATATTAGCTGCGTGCCGCACTCCGTCAAGCAGTATGGTCGAATATCTTATTGGACTTCTGCGCGTATCCGGTGATATAAGGCTTATCAGAATCGACAGCACAGTGCATATGATTGCTGCCCCTGAAAATGAGAAGCCGTATACTAAAAGTGCAACAAGAACGACCACCGGCAGCAGCCTGTAGAGGCGCGGCAGTATTGGCTTTTCATCAACATACAGATCCTGATGCTTTCCGATGTCATGCTTCCTTGATATGAAATGCACAACGATGTATGCGGCCGCAAAATACGCAAGCGCCGGGATAACCGCTGCCGCTGCAATATTTACATAACGGGTTCCTATGAGCTCTGCCATAATAAATGCACTCGCACCCATTATCGGAGGCATAAGCTGTCCTCCTGTAGATGCAACCGACTCTATGGCTCCTGCATCCTCCGGAGTATAGCCTGCCTTCTTCATGAGCGGAATAGTGTAGACTCCGGTACCTGATACATTGGCAACTGCCGAGCCTGACACCATGCCCATAAGTCCTGAGGATATGACTGCTGCCTTGGCCGGTCCGCCGGTCAGTCCGCTTGAGATCCTGAGCCCTATGTCCATCAGTACAGCTCCGCCGCCGCAGCTTGCAAAAAATTTACCGAATACGAGGAAATAGAAAAGCGTATTGACAGATGCCTTAAGCGGAGCTCCGAATACGCCGTTTCTGCCAAGCATAACTGTCTCGCAGAATTCACTGAAGCTTAAGCCTGCATGATGGAGATGTCCCGGTATGAACTCTCCGAACCAGGCATAGCCCATAAATATAAGCAGTATAACAAAGAGCGAATTGCTGACCACTCTTCTCACTGCCTCCATGATTGCTGCAATAAGCAGGATCGTGACAAATATATCCGTATCAGTTACCGGTGTCCGCCCCTCAATCCTTTCATCAAGCATTGGGGCATTTGACAGAAAATACCACATCACTATCAGCACAGAGCCGATAAGAAATATGTCATACATCCACCATACACGCTGACTGGTATGGTCAACCATGGGATTAAAGAGATAGACCATAATCAGTGCAAGACACAGATGCAGCGGATACTGTATCCACTGATCAAGAGGGCCTGCAATCTTAATATAGAGCTGCATGATAAGCCAGACAACTGCTATAGCCATGACCGTGCAGTATCTCCAGAAGGGCATGTTCTGTATCCTTCTTACTATCTTATGCTCATTATTTGATAAGGTATGTCTCTCTCCGCTGCTGTTCCCGGCTGTGCGTGCTGCGCTGTCAGTACTGCCTTTTCCCATAAATCCCCCGCTGCTGTCCCCTTATTATCATAAAAGCCGGGCACCTGAATCGGAGCCCGGCTTACCGTGCAAAACCTTCATTGTTTATGTTAACATTACGCCAATTAACATGCAAGGCTATGAAGCATATTTTTGAAGATTGCAGCTTCCATAAGCTCAGGCTGCTCCTTTGGCTTTCCCTGCTATGCTCATGGCTGCGATATGTTTATATGTTCAGCACCTGCCAAGGTGCGAAGCGCCTCTGGACGACTACACCAGGGATTTGCGGTGCAAATTCGAGCTGAGGACTAAATAGATACCAATAATAATAAAGGTAATTAATTCAGCTGCAAGGAAGGACAGCCATACGCCCTGCAGACCGAAGATGCGGGACAGCAGAACCGCACAGCCGACTATAGCAGCGACACCTCTTGATAATGATCCTACAAAGGCCGGAACAGGCTTATCCGTTGCCGAGAAATAAGCTATCAGCATTACATTGATTCCTGCAAATATATATCCGAGGAAATACTCTCTCATTCCGGTATAGGCAAGATTCCTGAGCTCAGTGTTGCCGGCACTGTTGAATATGGCGATAAAGCCGTCTGTGAAGCCCCAGGCAACCACCAGCAGCAGAGCCTCAACTGCAGCCGAATATATAAGGCCGAGCTTTAAGAAGGTACGAACTGCATGGCTGTCTCCTCTTCCGTAACTCTCTGAGATAAGCGGCTGTGAGCCCTGAGC
>CAVALT010000088.1:0-6518 GCA_963589455.1 Clostridiales bacterium | reverse complement strand
CCAATGTATTCCGGTGCGATCAGTCTCAGAAACTGCTCCGCATCTCGTTTTTCGTTCAGAATCTTATTTATGGCATCATTATTCTGATCTGTATTAGGTTGGTTTATATTAGATTGATTCATATCAGTTGGTTCATATTGAGTTAATTCATATCAATTATGGTTATTTGAATCTGTTTAGCACCTGGCGCATTTAAGAGTGAATTGACTGCTTGCAGGCATATTCACTCTTAAATGCACCAGGCGGCCAAGGCGCGGAGCGCCTCTGGCCAGCCACATCGAGGATTTGCGGAGCAAATTCGAGATGGGTGCTAACGAGATGGTGTGATAAACAATCACCATATTTTCATATATTTTGCTGAAGAAAGCAAGTGCCTTGTGAATAACAGCTTAGTTTCCGGAGAAACCAAAGATGAATAATATAGATCTGGGCGAGGGACGCATTTCCCGGCTCATGCTTAAGCTGGCTGTGCCTACAGTCATATCACAGCTTGTAAACCTGCTGTACAATATAGTTGACCGTGTTTATATCGGCCATATGCCCGGTGACGGCGTGCTTGCGCTTACCGGACTTGGGCTCTGCATGCCGATAATCATGATCGTTACGGCCTTTTCGAGTCTGGTCGGCTCCGGCGGTGCTCCGAGAGCCGCTATTTATATGGGTAAGCAGGAAAATGCTACCGCCGAGCATATACTCGGCAACTGCTTTATGCTGATCATTATTCTGGCTGTGATTATTACTGCTGTGACCGAGGCTGCAGCTGTGCCGCTGCTAAAGTGCTTCGGTGCAAGTGAAAGTACGCTGCCGTATGCACTCAGCTATCTGAGAATCTATGCCGCCGGAACTGTTTTTGTCATGATATCGCTCGGACTTAACTCCTTTATATCAACTCAGGGCGCTACCGGCATCTCCATGCGCACAGTGCTGATAGGCGCGGTTATCAATATCATACTTGATCCTGTATTTATATTTCTGCTTGGGATGGGTGTAAAAGGTGCCGCACTCGCTACCATTATCTCACAGGCAGTTTCTGCGGCCTGGGTGCTTAGGTATCTTACCGGCAGCAATACAAGGCTATTGCTTAAGCGTCGCTTCCTGCGGCTTGACCGCAGCATAGTGCTTCCCGTGCTGGCCCTTGGAATTGCTCCCTTTATAATGTCTGCTACCGAGAGCATACTTAATGTTGCCTTTAACTCCTCGCTTGCCAGTTACGGCGGAGATATTGCTGTCGGCTCGATGACTATTCTGAGCTCCGTCATGCAGCTTCAAATGCTGCCTGTGCAGGGGCTCGCCCAGGGTGCTCAGCCGCTTATGAGCTATAACTTTGGTGCTAAAAAGACTGACCGAGTGAGGGCAGCATTCTTCCTGCTGCTTATAGCAAGCTTTGCCTACACTGCCATGTTCTGGGCAGTTGTTCAGCTCTTTCCTCAGACTTTTGTGCATATATTTAATTCAAGCTCAGAGGAGCTTACTGATGCTGCCTCATGGGCACTCCGCATATATATGGGAACAAGCGGACTGTTTGGCATACAAATGGCCATTCAGATGTTCTTTGTATCACTCGGCGAGGCTAAGCTCTCACTGCTGGTGGCCTGCCTGCGAAAAATCATTCTGCTGATACCGCTTATCTATATACTGCCGGCCTTTATAAATGATAAGGTCTTTGCCGTATTCCTTGCCGAGCCTGTGGCCGATCTGGTATCTGTGGTCATATGTGCACTGCTGTGTCTGTTTAATTTCAGGAAGATTCTGGCTAAGGCCGGAAACGGGTCTGCGAGATCTGGCGCAGCTGGCTCGGAAAACGGCTCATAAGATTGCGGCCTGAGCGCTGTGGCTCCTGCTTTTGCGGGTTTTAAGCTTAATTATCTGCACACCTTCAGTTCTTTAATGCCGTAGTATCTGAATGCCCTTATAGCCTCAGCATCAAGCCGCTCTCCGCATACTGCTATCGGAATTGCCGGCGGACAGGTTACTCCAGGCTCCGCAAGTATACGGCCCTCCGCTTTATCAACAGGCACAATCTCAAAATCTGAGAACAGTGCATCCGCTATGCTCATCATGGTTTTACCTGGATGCGGCTGTGGTGCCGTGTCGGTTATCTCAAGTCTATGAGGTATGCTCAATAGAAGCTGCTGCAGGCAGTCAAGCTCTGCCATATCCGTATCAGCTGAGAACATTAATACAAGGTAGTCCGGATCACTGAATTCCGGCTCTATATTATGTGCCCTAAGTATATCCGCCAGCTCATCCCCGGTATATCCGCTGGACTTAGAACATATCGTAAGCTTGATGCTCTCCTCTCCTGCAAGTCTCCAGCCATTATTAATAAGCTCTTCCTTCAGATTCCCGACTCTGTCTGAAAGTGCCTTCAGCTTTATTTTAAATTCCTGCTTGCTCATCAGCTTATTTGCAAGATCAAGTGACTGCAGGATCAGATAAGATGGGCTTGTGCTTGCGAACATACTCATAGCCTGCTCCGCAGCACGGCTGCAAAGGTCGGGGGCATTTTCCGATATATGTAAGTAAGCTCCCCCGGTCAGTACAGGCAGAGTCTTATGGGCCGAATCGCAGCACATATCTGCTCCAAGAGCTATCGGATGCCTGCCCTCAAATGCAAGGTACGCACCATGTGCATTATCTACCAACAGCATACAGCCATGTGCGTGGCATACTTCGGCAATGCCGCGTATATCAGCCATAGTGCCAAGATAATCGGGACTCGTTATGTATACCGCATCAGGAGCATTTTCCGTTATATACTGATCCACAGACTCGGGACTTAATCTGCAGGAGATGATGCTCTCTGCATCTCCGTACATCCAGTGCACCTCGGCATTAAGCAGTCCTGCCGCGGTTATAAAGGTCTTATGTGCATTCCTGCCTGCAGCTATAACGGCACGACTGCGGCCCTTTTTCCTCGCTGCCATAGTCACAATATACAGCATGGCTCTTATGCACAGCGATGAGCCCTCCGTCGAATAGATGGTCCTGGCCGTTTTGAAAATGCCGGCAGCATTTTCCTCACTTTCTGCAATAATGCCATCGGCATGATAGAGCACATCTGCGCCCTGAACCTCGGTTATATCCATGGCTTCAGGACCAAGATGCATCCGCCCCTTATGCCCAGGCATATGCATACGGATGGTATGCTTTTCATTGTATGCTTTTATGTAATCTGCTATGGGTGTGTTCATGTATATTATAAAAATGCTTTTGATCTTTTGTGGATTCCAGGCTCAAAAGTTATCATGCAAGCCTGCGTCGGATTTTGAAGCTTTTGACCCTGGTATCATCATATGATAGTATCTGATTTCTCTGCACTGCGGTTTTCAGCTGAAAATCTAAATGTATTATTCTTCCTCGGCTTTCATCTCCGCCTGTATGGTATCCTCAGATGCTGCCATTGCAGCAAGGGTTCTGCTGAGCAGTTCATCAAGCTCCCAGCCAAGCTGTTCTGCTCCGCGCTCAATAACCTCACGTGAGCAGCCTACAGCAAAGTTTTTGCTCTTATATTTCTTTTTCAGTGACTTAAGATCCATGTCCTTGGTGCTCTTCGACGGACGCATAAGTGCTGAGGCCCAGATAAGTCCTGTCAGCTCGTCAGCCGCAAACAGCACCTTCTCCATCTCATGCTCTGGCTTCACATCTATGGTTTTGCCACAGCCCACAGTAATGCCGTAGCCATGTGAACATACCGCATGTATCATATCCTCACCTACACCTGCTTCTCTGAGCAGCTCCGGTGCCTTAAGGCAATGCTCCTCCGGATACAGCTCAAAATCTATATCATGCAGCAGTCCAACCAGTCCCCAGTACTCATTATCCGCCTTATATCCAAGCTCATCGGCATACCAACGCATTACCGCTTCTACTGTATAAGCATGTTGAATGTGGAATTTATCCTTATTGTACTTCTTCAGCAGCTGAAGCGCTGCATCTCTTGAAATGTGTTCCATATGGTCTGATCCTCCATGGTTTGTCAGGCGTTAAACTGTCTGCATTTTTTTCTTTAATTAAAACAGAATCGGGGTTTAATCTATACATATCTATATAGTAGGTTATTATACACCGTTATGTGAAGAATGGTTGTATATATTTACTGCTTCCCGCTGGAATAATCCTGCTGCAAAGCGATATTGTAAGCGTTTTTGTTCACATAAATAATATTGTCTACATTATTGCGGCTGTTAAGGAAATGATGTGTTGCATCTCAAATCCAGCGCAGGAAGCATTTTATTCAACGTTTCACTACACGTTGTTTTGTTACATTTTGTTCTGTTTTGCATTCTGTTCCAAAAGGTACTATTTTGGATCAACCGGTAAGGCTTACAGAAAGTCATACGGCAAGACCATCAACGGCAAGAAGTACGGCTTCGATGATGACGGAAAGATGCTCTTCGGTTATGTAGAGGATGCTTCATACAACATCATCAACGATGATGACGATCCGATCCTTTCAGCTACATATTACTATGGAACAAACGAGGATGGCGCTCGTCACTCAGGATGGCTTCAGTATACTGATGCACTTACTGACAAGGATGAGGATTACTACTGGTTCTACTTCAATACCTCAAATGGTAAGAAGGTTACAGATCAGCAGAAGTCAATCAACGGTAAGAAGTACTCATTCGATAAGGATGGTATCATGGACTTCAAGTGGACAACCACAACCGTTGGCGGCGTAAATACAATCACATGGTTCAACAAGCTTGAGGATGGTTCTCTTGCTAAGAATCAGTGGATCTGGAACAAGCCATATGATGGTGGTTCACTTAAGTCAACTCAGGATGACTATGATGATGAGACATCAAGATGGTTCCGTACAGATGCTTCTGGCTCACTCGTAAAGGGTAAGACAAAGAAGATTAACTCTAAGTGGTATGTATTCGATACAGACGGAGTTATGAGAACAGGTCTTGTTGTTCTTTCAGATGCTGACGGATCAGTATCAGGTGCTGAGTTCGTTAAGGCTTATGATATGGATGATGTAACAAAGAAGGCTCTTCAGAACGATGCTCCTGGCAAGGCTCTTCACTACTTCTCAGAGGATGAGGAGAAGGACGGATCAATGAAGACAGGTACCATCAAGATCGAGCTTGCTGATGATGAGTACACATTCTGCTTCACAAAGAACACCGGTGCTGCTAAGAACGGTTATGATTCTTCTTCAAAGAAGGTATACAACAACGGTATCCTTGAGAAGGCTGATGATGACAAGTACACCACAGTTGTTGATTACACAACTGGCAACACTTATCTTGTAGGTTCAACAGGTTCTGTTGTTAAGACTGTTAACAAGTATAAGGATGCTAACGACAAGTATTACATCTACCTCAAGTCTGCTGATAAGAAGTCTTGGAAGATTTATGAGACTTATAATGAGGATTATGCTAAGGAAGCTGTAAAGGGTAATACCGAGCATGTTGACTTTGTTGGCGGAGGAAAGTATTAATTCCTATTAATCTGATTCATATTGAATAAGATTGGAGCGAGTCTGAAAGGGCTCGCTCTTTTACATAGGTTAATTGTACACAAAGAGCGAGTCCTTTCGGACCCGCTCTAAAAATCGCTTATAAATGAGCTAAATTACTTTGTAGCCTCTGTTACAACACCAACAGTGTATGTCTCCTTGTTGTAAGTTCCCTCAAGTGTAACTCCAACCTCAGCAGTAGTCTTTGAAGAATATGCTGACTTATTGTTTACAATAGCCTTAGCTGCATTCTCATCAGTTGTATAACCAATTACCCAGCCATCCTTTGTTGCAATATAAATATAGTATGCATCATTTGCATCCTTATACTTATTAACAGCCTTTACTACTGATCCGGTTGATCCAACAAGGTAAAGCTTATGAGTCTCAGGATCTTCAACAACCTTGTATTTGTCATCTCCAGCCTTCTCAAGGATACCATTTGTGTAAACCTTCTTGTCTGAAGTATTGTAACCGTGCTTAGCAGCACCGGTTGTCTTTGTGAATGAGAAAGTATACTCATCATCAGAAAGCTCAATCTTGATGGTACCTGTCTTCATTGATCCATCCTTCTCCTCATCCTCTGAGAAGTAGTGAATCTTCTTTCCACCAGAAAGTGAACTCTTGGTAACTGTATCCATATCATAAGCCTCTTCAAGCTTAGCACCGCTTACAGCACCATCTGCCTTGTCAAGCTTAACAAGACCGGTTCTCATAACACCATCCTGATCGAATACATACCACTTAGAGTTAATCTTCTTAGTCTGGTTCTTTACAAGGTTACCTGAAGCATCTGTACGGAACCATCTTGAAGTCTCATCATCATAATCCTGCTGTGTTGAAGGAAGGTATGCATCACTGTACGGCTTGTTCCAAATCCACTGGTTCTTAGCAAGAGCACCATCCTCAAGCTTACCATACCAAGCAGTAAGTGTATTACCCTTTGAGTCTACTGTAGAAGCAGCCCACTTGAAGTTCATGATACCTTCGTTATCGAATGAGTACTTCTTACCGTTGATTGACTTCTGCTGATCTGTAACCTTCT
>CAVALT010000087.1:0-6554 GCA_963589455.1 Clostridiales bacterium | reverse complement strand
TTAAGGAAACGCTGATTAAAGCGTTTCCTACGCCGGATTTACGCTGCGAAGCAGCTAATTCCAAAGTAAATCCGTGCTTTCCGCCGGAGGCTGTTAAGGAAATGCTGATTGAATCCGCGTTTCCCTGATTTTCTCATAACATAAGGTCTGTTTCGGAAATAAGATGCAAAAAAAGCTTCCGAACAATCGGAAGCTTCTGAAAAATGACCTTGCCGGGAATCGAACCCGGGCCTTCGCCGTGAGAGGGCGACGTCTTAGCCGCTTGACTACAAGGCCATATCGAGGTGACAAGATTCGAACTTGCGGCCTCTGCGTCCCGAACGCAGCGCTCTACCAAACTGAGCCACACCTCGAGTCTGTCTCTCGGACACGAATGGGATTATATACTACTGTCCTGGCTTTGTCAACAAAAATATAATGATACTGGTACAAAAACTATTTTGTATACAGCTGCCATCGGATTGCCGCGCACTATGTGCTCCTGCAATCTTTAAATGCATGAATAAACCGCAGTAATTGTTTAGCACCCATATAAAATTTGCTCAGCAAATCTTATATGGGCTGACCAGAGACCCTTCGGGCCTTGGCTGCCTTCCGTATTTCAGCGTGAGTTTACCTGCAGGCAGGCAATTTAAGCTGGAATACGGGAGTTGCTAAACATTTACAGTTTATACAGCATCATTCAATTGTTACCGTGCAGCTGTCATCTGAAACACTGTAGGTATATACAATAGCAGCACCCTGATTCTCCCAATCGTACAGCCTGAGCGATATGGTATTCCCATCAGTAACCGGCATGAGCTCTGCGCCATATCTTTCCGATTCATTATTCATTGATGAATTCATAGCCTCGCTCAGCTTCTCAAGATATCTCCATGCTGTTTTGTTGTCAAAGCCGCCGTACCATGTTAACGCCTGGAATATCTGATATATATTCATATCGGTAAATAAAACACTATGTTTAAATTCAATCGGTACAGTATTTTCAATAAAGGAATCTGACTGGTTCCATGTGTCGAGTGCGTCCCATCTGCAGTTATTGCCCAGGCCTCCAAGCTCAGGAAATACATTATATCCGGTCCTTCCGCCGTCTTCCCAATGAAAACCGTAATGCTTGACATTCCAGTACTCATCCTTTATCTCAAAGCTTGATCCGCCAAGCCTTGTTTCATCGACCTGTCCTTTATTTACAGGTATAACTCGCTCTTTAATAGGCTTTGTACCGCTGTATCGTGCTATATATTCTCCGTCGGCAAGATCGTCTATGAATGTGCCGATTTTGAAGTATATTTCATCAGAATGGACTCTTCCTGTCTTGATCACAGCCTGTGTATCATCTGAGATCAGAGATAATCCATTAATATTAAAGTAAATACTGGAAGATGAGGTATAGCTAAAGCCTTTACCGTTTGCCTTGCCATTTGCCCAATATCCGCTGTAGCCGGCGCTTATTACATCCGGAACAAGATATGTAGGATAGGTATAATATTCAGAATGCTCATATTCATAGGCATCACATCCATAGTCCATCCTGAGCTTTAGCCTGGCCAGACAGCCATAGCCCTCCGGCAGTCCGTCCTTCATGCCTCCTACATAGAGCTCTGAAGCAGACTTAAGATATACTCCTGTTCCGCTTGTTCCCTGTACAAATCCGTCTCCGGTATATATGACCTCCTTATCAGGGAGCTTATTGCGTATAGCAGACAGAAGCTCATAATTATCAAACAGATAATCTGCAAGATATCTGTCTGTATTATTGGCCTCATCTGCGTAGGTATAGAGTTCATTAAGTGCAGCCTTCTCCTCTGCGCTAAGCTCCACATTGAGAGGCATGCCGGCATCGGCATCATCTGTCGCAATATCCTCGGCTGCTGCATCGATGCTTAGCTCTGACGTTACTTCAGTTGCTGCGGATGCTGCTGAGTCTGAGTGGCCTTTGGATGTCACCACTCCTGCCGCTATGCCGCCTGCTACCGCAACCGCTGCAGCGCCTGCTATGAGCTTTACTGCTATACCGGTGCCTGCGGCCTTCGCTGCTGTAGCTGCAGCCGCGGCTGTTGTTGCTGCGGCTGCTGTTCCTGAGACAGATGCCGAGGCCGTAGCTGCGGCAGTACCTGAGGCAGAAGCGGCTGCTCCTCCGGTGGCAGATGCAGTTGTTGCACCAATTGCTGACGCAGCTGATGATGCTGTTTCGGCTGATACAGCTGCTGCCGTTTCTGCAGTACCTGCAGCAAGTATGCCTGCCGTTGCATCCGCTGCAGCGTCTGATGCTGTTGCTGCTGTCAGGTTTTCTGCCGGTAATGCCATACCTGTGTCGGCTGCTGCATTTCCAGCAGCCTCAGACATCCTCGAAGCTGCAGACGCAGCAGCATCCTGAGCTTCCGACAAAGAAGCCCGCAGGGTACCGTTCTTTAAAACTGCTCCTGATACAGCTCCGACTGCTGCCTGAGCTGCAAGATTTTCCTCGTAGGTAACTGCGATAAGAGCTGCAATGCCGACAGCCGGAAGCTCCACACCCAGTCTTCTGAAATCGGACTTATGCTCCATGAGCTTGCGCCTGCCCTGAAGCAGTCTCGATTTAATGGTATTCTCTGAGATCTGCAGCTGAGCGGCCATCTCCTTTATGGTAACCTTCTGACCGTAGACCATCATCAGGGCTTCTCTTTGCTCCTTCGGAAGCATTTCCAGTATCTGATTAACGATCTCTGCAACTGCCTTGCGGTCACTTATAAGCTCCGGATTGGAGTTCTCACGCTCGTCCTCAAAATCCGGCTCACTGCCGTCCTCGGTCTCTATTGATGAAAAATTCTGCGTAGGCAGCCTGTTGTCCTTCTCTGCGCTTCTTCCAATGAGACGTTTAGCTGTGGTATTAAGCCAGCCCTGAAGAGCATCGGGATTTTCAAGCTGATTGATGCTTTTGTACAGCTGCATATAGGTTTCCTGCAGGAAATCCTCACAGCGGTCCTCATCATCGCAGTATCTTCTGATGTGTGCAAGAGTCTGCCTGCGTGTCTTTTCATATATTATCTGAAATGCCTCTGCATCACCGGATTGCAGATCCCGTACAGCCTTGATTAATTCGTCCATGTTTTTATTCCTTGTTTATTTCTTCTGGTAACTGTTCAGCGTCACATCGCGAACAGCAAAGCAATACACGATATAGCGGTTCAGAGGTGTTTCACACCTTGACCGCCACCGAAAAAATCATATAAATGATTTTTCTCGCAAGCTCTGCTCATCATTTATAGTTTTTTCTGGTGGTGCTGAACAATTACATATTCTGAAGCTTTTGACCCTGGTACCATAATATAGTTTTCTTCAAGCTGCGGCAACTATATTTCATCTTTAGTATTCCTGCCTGCCATGTCCTGATTACCTGCTTTTTTATGCTTCGACTTTATCCGCCGTGCAGAGCCTCCTTCTGATTAAGCCAACTGCCGGAACAAACAGTATCGGCAGAGCATAAGCAAAGTACACACATGCCATCATGCTTATTACTGTGGAGAAAATCATGAGCAGTGATGCTGCAAACGGACAGAACAGCACTACAAGGAACAGAATTACGTTTATTATCTTTGCACCTGCTTTAACTACTATATAGCAGCCTGCAATGCCCCCGCTGATATAATATATCAGAGCAGTCGGCAGTGCTGTAACTATAAGCATGAGCATCCTTCTTCCATCGTGCGGCATATTTATCAGAATCCTGAAATTTAAAATTGTAAGCATCAATGCTGCCAGATATACTGCCATCCTTACCTTGACATTTTTCTCAAATTCCTCATTAAGCTCATAGATCATGTTTAACATACTTTTTCTCCTTTCATGTTTGTCAGGACTAAAATCAAAATTTTTCAGACACTGACTGGTTCTGCACTCCTTAGTGCTAAATAATTACAATTATTTCCGGATGCTTTTTCATCCCTTACACTTATATAGAGACAGGATTTCTGAAAAAGGTTTTAGGGAAATGCAGATTTAATCAGCATTTCCCTAAAAGCCTCCGGCGGATTGCACGGATTTGCTTTAGGATTAGCTGCTTCGCAGCGCAAATCCGGCGCAGGAAACGCTTTAATCAGCGTTTCCTTAGAAATTCAGAAAAATTTATGAATCAGTTATCATGAATGGCATTAAAGGCATCTCTTAAGATGATAGGCAGTCTCATTTGAGCAAAAGAAAATGGAAAAAGAATGAGCAAATTAAAAAAGTAAACTCCACTTGTAAGAGTAAATTCCACAGTCCCACAAAAGAGAACAAAATAAAAAAGTTCTTGACAGTACATGAATCAGATTATATAATAGTGCATGTGTCCGAGAGACGGTCTCGAGGTGTGGCTCAGTTTGGTAGAGCGCTGCGTTCGGGACGCAGAGGCCGCAAGTTCGAATCTTGTCACCTCGATATGGCCTTGTAGTCAAGCGGCTAAGACGTCGCCCTCTCACGGCGAAGGCCCGGGTTCGATTCCCGGCAAGGTCATTTTTAAAAGCTTCCGATTGTTCGGAAGCTTTTTTCATATTATTCAATCGACACACAACACACATTTTCTAAGAAAACGCTTTAATCAGGGCATTTCCCACGCCGGAGTTGCGTTGCGAAGCAGCGAATTTCCTTGCAAATCCGTGCGTTCCGTCGGAGGCTGTTAGGGAAATGCTGATTAAATCAGCATCGTCCTAAAGTACAAATAATACGGCGATGGAAATGCTTATGTAAGTATTTCCATTGCCGCACTTGCTTCATTGCCGTATTTGCTCCTTCGCAGCAAGTCTGTACCTGCTAATCCCTGCAATCATATGAGTCAGTTAAGATAACGCTGCTTTAATCAGCATTTCTAATAACTACAAACACTGTTGTAAACATCATCAACACTCATCAATCCGGATAGATGCAGCAAGAGGCCCCGTCTTCTATCCTCGTGCATACCTGCATGCAAAAGCACCTCTATGCTCGGGGGTCTCCTGTTGCCTCACAGCTTATTGCATCATCATATCAAACAGACTCAGCTGATTAGACGCCGGGATGTTGCCGAGCAGACCGAGGCGCTTTAACAGCTCCGCATTGGTCTTGCTGACCTTGGTTCGCTGCACAAACTCCTCTACGCTTAAATAAGGACCATTCTTGGCATCCTGTTCTATGGCAACCGCAGCATTGGTACCGAGACCTGCTATCGAATCAAGAGACGGCATGATCTTATTATTTTCGGTAATTATGAATTCACTGGCCTTGGCCTTGAATATATCAATAGGCTCAAATTCAAAGCCGCGCGCCATCATTTCCTCAACTATACGTATATCCCTGTAAAGAAGCTTATCATTAGCCGTATAGTCCTTGGTGTTCATTACCTCCTTTACCTCGGCGATGTTCTGTCTCAGCTTAGGCAGGCTAACGCACATCTTCTCGTAGTCAAAGCCCTTACCCTTGACAGTATAATATGCCGCATAATATGCCAGCGGATAATGAACCTTATAATATGCTATTCTCCAGGACATAACCACATAGGCTGCAGCATGTGCCTTCGGAAACATATATTTGATGGTGTCGCAGGACCATATATACCACTCAGGCACTCCATGCTCCCTCATGATATTGCAGTATTCCTCATGCTTGGAATCCTTTGGAAATTTACCCTTACGCACAAGCTCCATGATCTTGAAGCTCATTCCCGGCTCAACTCCCATGCTGATAAGATATATCATGATATCATCACGCGTACAGATTGCCGTATCGATGGTACAGGTTCCCTCGCTTATGAGCTTCTGCGCATTTCCGAGCCATACATCGGTACCGTGAGCAAGTCCTGCTATACGTACAAGATCAGATACATAATGAGGCTTGGCCTCAAGCAGCATCTGCATGGCAAAATCAGTACCGAACTCCGGCACTCCCATAGTGCCGCACGGTGTTCCTCCTATATCCTCAGGCGTAATCCCCAGCGACTCGGTATTCATAAAGAGTGACATTATCTCCGGAGTTCCTATCGGAATCTTCATCGGATCAAGTCCCGTAATATCCTGCAGCTGGCGAACCATGGAGGGATCATCCTTTCCTAGTATATCCAGCTTCAGCAGGTTATGATCGATGCTGTGATAATCCATATGCGTGGTTACCATATTGTCAGGATCATTTGCCGGATACTGCACCGGAGTAAAGGTATTGATCTCCTCTCCGTGCGGAAGTACGACAATTCCTCCCGGATGCTGTCCTGTTGCACGCCTTACGTCCGTACAGCCTATTGCAAGTCTCTCTATCTCTGCCCTGCGCATTATTTTAACCGGCGCTGCAGGATTTTTCTCAAAGGCTGCCTGATTTCTCTCCTCATTATATTTAAGCACATAGCCGTAGGCCGTCTTGTCCTGTACGGTTCCTACAGTTCCTGCCTTAAAGGTCTGTCCCTTTCCGAACAGCACCTCAGTATATCTGTGTGCATTGGGCTGATATACGCCTGCAAAATTAAGGTCAATATCAGGCTCCTTGTCTCCCTTGAAGCCCAGGAAGGTCTCAAACGGGATATCAAAGCCGTCCTTTATAAGCGGCTCTCCGCATACCGGACAGTTCTTATC
>CAVALT010000086.1:3585-6555 GCA_963589455.1 Clostridiales bacterium | reverse complement strand
ATTTTCTTGTCATTATAAATAATTGGTATACAAAATATATTTCAATACCTTGCAGGTATTATATAACTTTCTTTTTTGTATTTTTCACAATACATTCCTTCTGCTATCATACAGATATAGTAAATAAGGATATGGTTTATGAAAGTACAAACCGATATGTCGTTACAGCATCTGTGTATAGCGCTTCAACGACTGTATCCGCAGCATCATTTCAGAAAGGAGTTTCTTATGACAAAGCTATTTAGATTTTTCAGTGACTTATACAGGTTATTTGGAATGAGCTATGTATAAGAGCTAAGAGGTAATTAAAGTTGAGTAATTATATAAGTTAAGCCTCATCCGATGTTTATTCGGATGAGGCTTTTGCATTTGCATCGTTTTAACGCAGTCTACATATCAGCCAGTCTAACGTTTTTTTGCTGTCTGTCCTGCGTATGCCGGCTTACAGCGTAACTCTAACAAAGCTCTTCTTGCCGCGTCGGATCACAATTCCGTTCTCAAGCTGTTCTTTGGTAAATGCCGCCTTGGAATCAGTTATCTTCTCATCAGCTGCGGTAACTCCGCCCTGCTCAACATTGCGTCTTGCATCTCCTCTTGAGGAGCAAAGTCCTGACTTAACAAGGATATTGACAAGCTCAGCCTTACCGTCTGTGAAATCCTCTTCTGTCACCTTATATGTAGGCATATTCTCGGAGCTTGCTCCGCTAAAGGCAGCCTTTGCAGCAGACTCAGCCTTATCAGCCTCCTCCTTGCCGTGAACAAGCTCTGTAAGCTCGTGAGCAAGTATCTCCTTGGCCTTATTAAGCTCTGAGCCCTCCCAGCTCTCCATCTTCTTAATCTCGTCAAGCGGCAGGAAGGTAAGCATCTTAAGACACTTAATCACATCAGCGTCCCCTACATTTCTCCAGTACTGGTAGAACTCGTAAGGTGATGTCTTCTCCGGATCCAGCCATACTGCACCTGATGCTGTCTTGCCCATCTTCTTGCCCTCTGAATTAAGCAGAAGGGTTATGGTCATAGCATGTGCATCCTTGCCAAGCTTCTTTCTGATAAGCTCGGTACCTGCAAGCATATTAGACCACTGATCATCTCCTCCGAACTGCATATTGCAGCCATAATCCAGGAACAGTCTGTAGAAGTCATAGCCCTGCATGAGCATATAGTTGAATTCGAAGAAGGTAAGTCCCTGCTCCATACGGTTTACATAGCAGCGTGCAGCAAGCATCTTGTTTACATTGAAATGTACTCCGATATCTCTGAGGAACTCAATATAGTTAAGATTCAGCAGCCAGTCCGCATTATTAACCATAATTGCATCTGATTTGCCCTCACCGAAATGGATAAAGCGGCTCATCTGCTTTCTGAAGCAGTCACAGTTATGCTGTATGGTTTCAACAGTCATCATCTTGCGAAGATCCGTACGTCCCGAAGGGTCTCCGATCATTCCGGTTCCTCCGCCTACAAGTGCAACCGGCTTGTTTCCTGCCTGCTGAAGTCTCTTCATAAGGCAAAGTGCCATAAAGTGTCCGACATGCAGGCTGTCTGCAGTAGGGTCAAAGCCAATGTAAAATGTAGCCTTGCCCTCGTTAACCATTTTCCTTATCTCTTCCTCATCTGTAGTCTGCGCAATAAGTCCGCGTTCTACAAGCTCTTCATATATTCCCATTTATCTGATCCCTCAACTCTTTATTTAGTGTATCATTTAATCATAATTCCGTTAACATCGAACTGATGTCCGTCAGGATTGTAGGCGCTCTGCACTCTTGCTCCGCTCTGATCCATGTAATAGGTCTTGCCGTCAACGGTAACGTATCCGGTCTGCATGATGCCGCTCTCATTAAAATAGTACCACTTCTCATTTATATTATTGAAGCCGGTCTTCATCTCTCCCGTATTAGCATCGCTGTAGTACCATTTTCCGTTAAAGCTTACCCAGCCATACTGCAGATATCCGTCAGCGTCAAAGAAATACCACTTGTCTCCAACCCTGTCCCAACAGTTCTTTGGCTGTGTGCCGTTGGCATGACGATATGTCCACTTGCTGCCCGATCTCAGCCATCCGCTTGTAGCTCCCGAATTTGTATTGACAGGAGTTCCGCCAGGCGCAGAGGTGTTGACAGAAGTATTGGCTGAAGTGTTAGTGCCGTTCACTGTACCGGCAACTGTTCCGTTCGAATTATAAACATATGTATGTGTCTTGCCGTCCGGTCCTATGGTAGTGCTCGTATACTGAGTGCTGCCGGTTCCGGGTCCTGCAGGAACATAAACTATGCTGCCTGTAGTTGTCGTTACCGGAACATATGTTCCTGTTGAGCCTGAACCGCTGCCGGGAGTAACATGCTGAACGTCCTCAGATGTAACCGATACAATATCACTGTCTGCAGACCAAGCGGACTTATCGCCTCCGACAAATAAAGCCCTTACCTTGAACTTATACTGTCCAACTGAGGATATTACAAAGCTGTAGCTGCTATCTGAGGTTTTAGCTGTCTTATAGCTGTCGGTCCAGCTTCCATTGCTCTTGCGGGAAAGCTTTATCTCATATTTATCTACAACAAGAGAACCTGTATCACCGATTGACCAGCTGCAGTCTCCGTCCTTTGAAATACTTAAGCCTCCAAAGTCCACATGTATCTCAGCTGCGTAGCTGTATATTGCAGTACTTGATAAGGTTGCCGCAAACACTCCTGCAGCACTGCTTATTCCTATGGCAGCAAGCAAACCTATATGACTGTTTCTTTTCATCATCTTAGATTCCCTTCTTGAAATGCAAAATACTCGTAACTCATTAATTTTTAGCACGAATCAGCATATTTGTACATAGTCAGCTTAAAAATGTAAACTATTCGTAATTCGCACATTGCTGTATACACAGCTGTTCGGTATTTCTAAGGAAATGTTGATTTGATCAGCGTTTCCCTAAACGAATCGAATAGGAGGCGGTGATTAGCCGACATTGTCTCACAACAC
>CAVALT010000086.1:0-3575 GCA_963589455.1 Clostridiales bacterium | reverse complement strand
ACACCGTACGAACCTTTAGACATACTGCATACAGCACTTTCTATAGGCTGGACATACTAAAATTGCATAAAAAAAGGACCCCAAATCACATCTGATCCGAAGTCCTTTTTATGTTGTTGCCTAAAAGGTTCTATTACCTCTGAACCCTCAAATATTAGGCTGCCTTAACTGCCTTCTTTTTGCGTGCTGTCTGCCAGAGTATCATTGCTGCAAATATTGCAACTCCTATGATATCAGTTGCGGTGCTCGGGTGAATGAGCATAAGTCCGCCTGCAATTATGATTATACGCTCAGCCCAGTTCATCTCGGAAACAAGATAGCCTGAAAGTCCTGATGCAATACCGCAGATACCGATAAATGAGGTAATTACTATGCGGACTACCTGAAGCGGTCCGGTTACATCAACAAGCACCATTACCGGATTCATTGCAAGCATATAAGGAACTATAAATGCCGCAATCGCAAGCTTGGTTGCATTCAGTGCCGTCTTCATCGGATCGGCCTTTGCTATAGCTGCCCCGGCATATGCGGCAAGTGCAACCGGAGGTGTAATATCAGCTACGATTCCAAAATAGAATACGAAGAAATGTGCTGCTATAGTTGGAACACCCATACGTACAAGTATAGGTGCGCAGGTAGCTGCCATAATGCAGTAGTTTGCTGTAGTAGGAACTCCCATGCCAAGTACTATGCAGCAGATCATTGTAAGCACAAGCGCGATGATAAGCTGATTGCCGGCAAGAGCAACTATGCCGTTAATAAGTACATTTGCAAGACCCGTCATGGTTATAACGCCGCTGATGGTTCCTGCTATGCCGCAGGCTGCCGCAACCGAGATAGAGCCCTTTGCTCCGCTCGCAAGTGCCTCAAGTATAGTCTTAAGACTCATGCGGTGCTCCTTGTCAACCATGCTTACAGCTATAGCTGCAACTATCGATATTGCTGCCGCTGTCTGTATAGTCTTAAGATTGGTCGTAACAAGGAATATCAGGATAATAAGCGGAATCAGCAGATAAATCTTCCTGACCAGCTTGGACATCTTCGGAAGCTGATCCTTCGGGATACCGTCAAGATTGTTTCTCTTAGCCTCAAGATGTACGGAAATAAATATGCCTGTAAAGTACAGTATAGCCGGAAGTATGGCTCTCGAGATAATACTGCTGTACGGAATACCTACAATGTCGGCCATAAGGAAGGCTGCTGCTCCCATGATAGGCGGCATTATCTGTCCGCCGGTTGAAGCCGCCGCCTCAACTGCTCCTGCAAACTCACCTCTGTATCCTGTTTTCTTCATCATAGGAATGGTTACCGAGCCTGATCCTACGGTATTGGCAACTGATGAACCTGAAACCATGCCAAGCAGTGCAGATGAAACTACAGCAACCTTAGCCGGTCCTCCTGCGAAGCCGCCTACAAGCGCATTTGCAAAATCGATAAAGAAATCAGATATGCCTGTTTTCTCAAGGAAGGCTCCGAAGATTATGAATATAACAATAAACTTCGAGCAGGTGTTAACCGGTGTGGAAAGAACTCCCTCCTTTGAATAGAACAGAAGTCTGACTGCATAATTAAGTCTCTTTGCAAAGGTAGGATTGGAAAGTCCTACAGTCAGTGCATAAACAATAAAGCAGCCTGCAACTATAAGGATAGGAATACCTACAGATCTGCGGCACACCTCTGCAAGTGAAAGTATGCCGATAACGCCTATGATAATCTGATAGTTAGCAAACTTAGAGCCCTGCTGAATAATGCTTACCGCATTAAACGTAAAATAAAGAAAAGCTCCGGTACCTAACAGCATAAGAACGATATCATATACAGGTATATGATTGATCTTCTGAGTACCCTTCTTCAGAGGAAAGATAAGATAGCCCAGAAATACTATGCATGCCATAAACGAGGTCAGACGTACCTCCTCAAGGAAGGTTCCCCACAGTGTTACGTATATGCAGAATAATGCAAATGCGACCAGAATGCCGTTGACGATAAGCTTAGGAGTTCCCTCCCATAAGCGAACGTTTGACTCACGGTCAAATTTCTTCATTACATCATCTACGCTGCTGTGGATGTCGTCTGCTGAAGCTGCCGGATTAACAGCGGTTTCAATATTCTGTGTTTTTTCTTTTTTGTTAAAGCTCATTTGATATCCCTGCAGTAATTAAAGTTGTATTGATTTATTCCTGCTGATTTTCGGTGTAAATATGAAAATCAGCAGTATATCGGGGTCTGAACGCCTTTGCCCCTGTATCAAATTATAATTTGCCAGAGATTTTAAAAAACCGCCTGTATACAGGCGGTTTTTATTGCTTCTGGCGCGCTTTGTCAGCCTGTTTGCTTAATTATCACTGTGTATCAACAGTTACGCCCTGCTCTGCGAAGTACTTGGCTGCACCTGCGTGGAACGGTGCTGTCATACCGGTTGTAGCATTCTCAACGCTGAGCTCTGCACCCTTTGCATGCTCTCCGCTGATTGCCTCGGCATTGTCATATATAGCCTTGGTAAGGTTATATACATCATCCTCTGATGCATCAGCCGAAACAATAAGTGTAGCCTTAACTGTTACGGTATTGATATCCTCCTCCTGCTTAGGATATGTTCCTGCAGGAATAGCAATCTCTGTATAATACGGGCAGTCTGACATAATCTTGTCAGCATACTCACCCTCAATCGGAACAAGATATGCATCGTTGGTGGTCATAAGCTCGGTGATAGCCGGAGTAGGTGCTCCTGCAACAATAAATGCTGCATCTATCTTGCCGTCCTTAAGTCCCTCTGCTGAATCTGCAAAGCTTAAGTACTGAGCCTTGATGTCTGACTCAGAAAGACCTGCTGAGGTAAGAACGTCCATGGCATTAAAGTAAACGCCTGATCCCGGTGCTCCGATGGATACTGCCTTGCCTGCAAGGTCTGCCGGGCTCTTGATATCAGGATCCATGGTTACAAGCTGTACAGTCTCTGCATAAAGACCGCCGACAACTCTGAAGGTATTAAGAGCTTCGCCCTCAAAGGCCTTGGTTCCTGTCCATGCATATGCCATAACATCAGACTGAACAGTTCCAAGCTGATAATCTCCTGCATCAATACCCTGGATATCAGCCTTTGATCCGTCAGTTGCAACAACTGTTACATCGATGCCGCCGTAGTTCTTGATGTACTGAGCCAAAACTCCGCCGAATGCATAATATGTACCGGAGGTTCCGCCGGTACCCATGGTCATCTTGCCTGTTACAGGTACTGAGGCAGCTGCATCTGATGCTGCTTCACTGCCTGCAGCGGCTGTTGTTGCTGTTGTTCCGGATGATCCGCATGCTGCAAGTGACAGAGCAAGTGCTGCTGCAGTCATGATAGATAAAATCTTCTTCATAAATGATCTCCTGTTTCAAAATTAAAGTATGGCAATGTAAAGCACGATTGCTCGCACCTCACATTACCTCTTTGTAAGTAAGATTTTTCAATTATAATTTTTTATGGCATTTTTGTCAATAAACTGTGAATTCCATTGTGCATATTTAATATATACAATTTATATTAATGCATTTATTTTTTATATCAATATAATGTATCTGTTCAGCAC
>CAVALT010000085.1:0-6559 GCA_963589455.1 Clostridiales bacterium | reverse complement strand
ATTGACGGTTGACGATTGACGGTTGACGATTGACGGTTGACGATTGACGGTTGACTGTTTAAGGCGGCTGGCGGCACTCTGCCATCTCTATGTTGGCGGTCTGCCGTCTCTATGATGCCTTTCTTAGCATTTCCTTTACTTTGAATCACTTCGCTATTGATATAGAATTAACATATGATGAATAAGAGTATCTGCATAAAGGTTTTCAAATATTTAAGAGAAGCTGTATTTACAATATTTACTCTGTTCGTTGCATGGTTTATAAGCACTCTGCTGCTGCCGAATACCGGCGTCGAGAATAACTCGGCGCTTATATTTGTTCTTGCAGTTATCATTGTATCCATGGCAACAGACGGCTATGTGTTCGGAGTACTTGCTTCATTTGCAAGTGCAATTATAATAAACTGCTTCTTTATGGCTCCCTACGGTGCCTTTAACTTTTCCATCAACGGCTACCCTGTAGCCATAGTCAGCACGCTCACGGTTGCAATCGTTGTATGTGCACTTACCGCTCAGGTCAAGCAGCATGCCAAGGCAGCCGAGGAGCGAGAGCGCCGCACCAAGGAGCTCTATGCCAGGAATACAAAGCTTGAGCGTGAAAAGGCTGCAATGGAGATTAACACTGCCAAGGCTGAGATCCGAAGCAATATTCTCATGAGCGTATCTCATGACCTGCGCAGTCCCATAACAGCCATTCAGGGAGCCTCTGCAATCATGCTTGATCAGAATACGCCTGAGCATCATGAGGAAAATACAGACCTTCTTAAGGATATCAACGAGCAGGCAAAATGGATGTCCGTAATGGTTGAAAACATTATATCCGTTGCCAAGCTCGGCAGTGACATAAGCGGAAGCCTTCAGCTTCATCCGGAGGTACCGGACGAGATTATCGAGAGCTGCGTTGCAAGAAGCATGAGGCTCTTTCCTAATGCCAGGATCAAGCTCCATCTGAGTGAGGATGTTGTGCTGGTTAATGCAGAGCCTGTGCTCATAAGCCAGGTGCTTCAGAATCTCATACAGAATGCCATGAAGCATTCCGAGAGCACTGAGCCGATAGAGATAATTACCGAAACTGTTCCGGAGGGATATAAATTCATCGTAAGAGATCACGGCATAGGACTGCCTGAGGATATCTTTAAGCATATCAATGAGGGCGGCACCATACTTATGGATCACAATTTAAACGGTGACAGCCGCAACCGCGGCATAGGCATTTCTGCCTGTCAGAGCATACTTAAGGCACACGGAAGCCGCCTGTATGCTTCGGTTCCGGAGGGCGGAGGAACAGAGCTTTCCTTCTGTCTCTCAACAGTTAATCCTGACGACGGCGATACAATGGAAGGGGCAATCAATGAATAAAGCTACAATATTAATAGTCGAGGACGATAATCTGATAAGCAAATTTATGTCAAGAGCCATTGATTCGGCAGGTTATAAGAGTGTTGTTGCAGAAAATGCCGCAACTGCCCGCATGCTCTTTCTTTCAGAGATGCCTAATGTCGTGCTGCTGGATCTGGGTCTTCCGGATGATGACGGCATGAATCTGCTTGAAGAAATGAAGAAATTCCGACGTGAGATCCCAGTAATCATAGTTTCTGCCCGTGAGCGTGAAAATGAGAAGGTTACAGCACTTGACAAGGGTGCGGATGACTACGTTACCAAGCCCTTCGGCATCTTTGAGCTGATGGCGCGCATACGAACTGCTCTCAGACACAGCACCAGTGCACCTGCTGCACTTCCGGGCGAGGAGGGTCGTATATACCAGCATAAGGGGCTTACTCTTGATGTTGACAAGCACATAGTCAAGCTTAACGGTGAGGAGATACATCTTACCGTCAGGGAATTTATGATACTTACCCTGCTCTTTGAGCATAAGGGCAAGGTGCTCACCTATGACTGGATGATGCGTCAGATCTGGGGTGACTATGTGCCTGCCGACAATCAGATACTGCGCGTTAACGTCACCAATATAAGGCGCAAGCTGAAGGAGTCTGTTGAGTCCCCTGTATATATCAAGACAGAGCTTGGAGTCGGCTACCGTATGCCGGATGATGACGAATAAAATCAGGCACGGAGTCAAGCAGCGTGACGCTCTGCCGGACTCGCTGTTGTCTTAGCAGTACCTTAGCGGCGGTAAACGGCATCTTAACAAACCGTCTTTTCATCTGAACATTCAGTTAATCGCGCTGCTGATATACTCATGGTATCCAAAACAGAAAGGGGTATCTGATTATGTCAGAAGCAAGAAATTGGGAATCATCACTTAAGGATGGCGAGAAGATTAAATGGGAGGGCAAGCCCACAATAACAGGAATTGTAGATCCTGCAAATAAATTTATCGTTTATGCAGAGTTTGGCATCGGCATAATATGGATATTGCTTTCATTGGTTGTATATCTTCCGATGCATGCTGATCTGATAAGCTTTATTATCATCGATCTTGTACCGTTCTTCCTTATACTGCTGCCGATACTTAATTCCAAAACCATTAAGCATACGTATTATGCTGTAACCGATAAGCGTGTACTTGTAGATCTCGAGGGTCAGGTTTATTCGATGGACTATGATGAGAATACCGAGATCAAAAAGAAGGACAACGGAACAATCCTGATCGGTGCAGCTGTTATGACTAAGGCCAGCAAAGAGCGCCATCTGCTTCTCTTCAGAGGAGTTATGGATTCGGATAAGAACATCCTCGGTGTAGTTCTGTATGCAACAGATGATCCTGACGGAGCTTATAAGGCTCTTACAGAGCACTGATTGCCGAGCTCACCGAGCTTAATATACTGCATGCCGGGATGGCGCAGGAATAAAGGCTCTCCCGACATGCAGACAGAGCTCACTGTTCAGCACAGCAGGCTCACCGCAAGGGCGTGATACGCCCTGAGCACTTACTTTTTCACTGATTATAATCGGTCCAATGACCGTTTATAATAAAACCCTTTATAACACCCTTCAAAAGAAGCGGGAGACCAAAGCATCAAGGCATTAATTGCTATCCCTTCCTAAATTGATGCAGAGGTCTCCCGCTTCAGTTTTGTAATCAGTGTTTCCTTAATTCTATCCGAATGGTGTTCATCTGTTTTCGCTGCTGTCATTGCCATTGTACCGGCGTTTTGAGTTCAGGGAATTTACAGACAGACAAGGTCTCCTGCATGCAAAAAAGCCTGCATCACAAACAGCATGTGATGCAGGCTTTTTTATGCCTTAATATTTTATATCTGTTTAGCACCTTTCGAATTTCAGCGTGAATTTGCGGAGCAAATTCGAGATGGGTGCTAAACAGTTACTATTTTATAAGCTTCAGCAGCCTAAGCTCAGTGAAGCGCTTAACTCAGCATTTTCCTGATTTTAGTTTCCTGCTGCCTTATATGCTGCAATCTCCTCTGCGCTCATGCCGAGAATATCGCTGAGTACGGCATCAGTATCCTGTCCGAGTGCCGGAGCCGGCTCAAAGCCAACCTCCTCGCCTGAGATGTTGATCGGGAAGCCTGAGAAATGTACAGGTCCGAAGCCCGGTACCTCAAGCTGCACGGTAGCATTTCTTGCTGAGGATGCAGGATCACGGAGAACATCATTAAGATCCTTGATCTTGCCTCCGGTGATTCCGGTCTTATCAAATATCTCGTCCCACTCATCTCCGGTCTTGGTCATCATAAGCTGCTCTACATGCTCATTGATTTTGTCATAGTACTCAGGCTGAAGTCTGGTATCATGATCTGCGATCTTCGGATCATGCAGGAACGGATCGTCTGTAAGTGTAAGCAGTCTCTGAAAGAGTCCGTCACTTCCTGCAAGACAGATAACATAGCCATCTTTGCATCTGTAACGGCCTGCAGGGCAGTCATAAGCATTCTTAAGGCTTGAACGTGAGATCTCTCCTGTCTTGTCAGCATACGGAAGAAGCTGGTTCATAACAAAGAGTGCGCTGTCGTACATAGATGTATCTACATACTCTCCAATACCTGTTGACTCTCTGCGGTGAAGAGCTGCAAGTACTCCGATGGTTGTCCACATACCTGCAAGAATATCGATGAACCAGATGCCTCCGGTAATCTTAGGTCCGTCAGTATCTGATCTGTTGATATCCATGATTCCGCTCTGTGCAGAGATCATTGAGTCAAAGCCCGGTCTGTGCTGGAACGGGCTGCCTGCACCGTATCCGCTTATAGAGCCCATGATGATCTTAGGATTGATCTCATGTACCTTATCCCAGCCAAAGCCCATCTTCTCCATAGTTCCTGGACGGAAGTTCTCAAGGATAATATCAGACTTCTCAATGAGTCCGTGAAGGATCTTCTTGCCCTCATCTGTACGGAAATTGATGGATACACTCTTCTTGCTGCGGTTATTTGACCAGAAGTACATGCTCTCCTCGCCAAGGAACTTGCCGCTGTGACGGGTATCATCTCCCCAGCCTGTCTTCTCCAGCTTAATTACTTCTGCTCCCAAATCTGCAAGTGTCTGTGCACAGATCGGGCAGGATACATGTCTGCCGAGATCAAGTACGCGGATACCTGACAAAGGTCCCTTGTTTGCGCTCATTTCTGATTATCCTCCTTAAAGATAACACATATTTCTTTGCTTATCCGGACAGCTCCGGGCCTTTATCCCGTTATTCAGCCCATTCTGACTGCCCTCACATATGATGCCAGGGTAAAAAAAACTTTGACTCCAACATCTTAATATACAAGCAAGGATGCAACCTGTAAGGGCATAAACGCCCCACACGCAAACATCCTTGTCCACACGCGGCAATTTTACTCCCAATAGCCTGCTTTGTCAAACCGCAATCTGCAAACTGCTTGAGTACACCTGCTTATTGGTATATATTTAGGTAAAGACTGCTTTTTGAAGCTTGCAGAAGCATGAAATGTGCAGCAATCTGGTATCAGTCATGGGCATAGGCTTTTGCCCCTGACCGATACTAATATCAAATGCTTCAGAATCACTTAAAGGGAATAAAGGGGAGATATCAACATGCAGGCATTATTTGATGTAATCAATGCTATCTGCGGAAGGATACAGATAGTATCTGATTTATTCTGGGATTTTCCGACTAATTTTGACTGGTATGCCAATATACCGGTGCTCGGCAATTTCTCGCTGGCCATAATCCTTCTGGTCGGAACAGGCATATACTTTTCGTGCAGACTCAGGTTTATTCAGCTCCGCCGCTTTGCCTACGGCATAGAGGTTCTTAAGCGCAGCAGACAGACCAAAACCGGCATATCTCCGCTTACCGCCTTCTTTCTTTCTACAGCTATGCGTGTCGGTCCCGGCAACATCCTCGGAGTTACCGGTGCTATCTCAGTCGGAGGTCCCGGTGCCCTGCTCTGGATGTGGGTATCTGCCTTCTTCGGCATGGCCACTGCCTATACTGAATCTACTCTGGCTCAGATCTTCAAGGAGCGGAAAAATGATGAATACATAGGAGGACTTGCCTTTTACGGTAGACGTCTTCTCGGCGGTTCAGCCGGTGTCGGAGTATTCCTCTCAGTTCTCTATATAATTTATGCCTTTCTCTGCTTCCCGGCTCAGGGCTTCAACGCTATCTCCGCTGTAGGTCAGATCGGAGAGACCCTGACAGGACAAAGCATTGCCACCAATTCAGCTCTTTACTGGATTGCCTTTGCCGTCCTTATCATAGGCGTGGCGCTTATTGCCTTCGGAGGCATTAAGGCTGTAACAAGGGTTACCGATGTAATTGTTCCGGTAATGGCCGTTGCTTATATCTGCACTGTTATAGTGCTTATCATTATTAATTTCACCCGTATTCCATGGTTCTTCTATGCCGTATTTACTGAGGCCTTTAAGCCAGAGGCGGTATTTGGCGGTGCCTTCGGTACAGCACTTGTTCAGGGTGTAAAGAGAGGTCTTATGAGCAATGAGGCAGGACAGGGAACTATCACCATGCCTGCAGCCGCTTCCGATGCAAAGCATCCCTGCGATCAGGGCTGCGTACAGGCTGTCGGAGTATTTCTTGACACGATAGTAATATGTACTCTTACCGGCTTTGTTGTTATCATGGGCCGTGTATGGCTGACCGATTCTGCTGATGCCTGGTTCGAGCTTGGAAAGCTCCCAAAGTTTGTTGCATCAGTTTCCGAGCTTACTCCGGGAAGCTCCTTCAATGCGGCAGTTTCACTGCTTGTTTCTGTATGCTTCGGTCTGTTTGCATTTTCCACCTTGCTCGGCTTTATGTCATTTACCGAGATATGTGCCAACAGAATCTCAGAACGCAGCGGCTTTATCAATCTTATCCGCACACTCTGCCTTGTGGTTATTGCCTTTGGCTGCATGACCAGCATTGCAGGCATGGATCTTGGTTCGCTCTGGGATCTCTCGGACTTTGCGAATATCCTTATTGCATACTGCAATATTCCTCTTCTGTATATCGGCTTTAGGTATGTACTGAGAGCAACAAAGCACTTTGAGAAAAATGACGACTCTCCGTTCAATTCTGAGACTGCGGGCATTGAGCTTAAGGTCTGGGACGAAAAAGCTTCCCGGTAAAATTACCGGAAAACCCAATATTAATGATGAAAAGCTTCAAAAG
>CAVALT010000084.1:0-6647 GCA_963589455.1 Clostridiales bacterium | reverse complement strand
AAGGTATCATGACGGCGCTTAAGCATGCATACAGCCCTCGGAGGAATAGGCTTATCGAGACTAATAACCTTAAGTCTGCTCCTGTCCGCACTGTGATCAAGAAAATCCAGCGGAATAAAACCTATGCCAAGATCACTCTCAATCATCGGAAGTATCTGATCCGCCGTTGACGCCTCTATTTCCGGCTTAAATTCAAGTCCCTGCTCGGCAAATATGCTTGCAAAGAACTCAAACGAGCCGGTATGTGCGCCAAGTCCGATTATAGGATAATATGACAGCTCCTCCAGGCTCACGACATCCTTAAACCTGTCCGCATAGGTGCTGCTGCATACCGGGACCTCCTGCATTCTGCGAAGCTCTCTTGATACAATTGCTCTGTTCTCTTCAAGCGGAGTTGTAACAATGGCAAGATCTGCCAGTCCGTCCCTCAGATTTTCAACCGCCTGAGGTGTATTGCTGTTTATAACCCTGACATGTGCTCCGGGATATTGCTGGCGGAATTTCTTAAGCACAGGAAGCAGGGCACAGCGCAGTGCAACCTCCGTAGCCGCAATATTGACGTATCCTGCCTCTATGCCTCTGTCCGCAGCAATCTCAGCCTCTCCCGTTTCAAGATGCTCTATTGCCGCTGCTGCATGCACATAGAGCTTTTCTCCCTCAGGAGTAAGCTTGACACCGCGCTTGCTTCTTACAAACAAGGTGCAGCCCAGTTCATTTTCCAGATTCTTTATTGTTCTTGTCAGATTCGGCTGACTCGAATGTGTGGCAGCTGCTGCCTGAGTAAAGCCATGGTAGCGGGCTACCTGATAGAAGGTCTGGTATGCATCAAGACTGTTTTTCATAACTTTATTTCCTGTATCGCTTTATGCTGTAATGGACGGACATCTATGCCCGGTCATCATTTTCCGTGTAAAAAAGCAGCAGGCTGCAGCGGACAAACAATATATCCTCTTCAGTCTGCTGCAGCTTTATATAATTGTATCTATAAATAGATGTCAGTGTCAAAGGCCTTTACCCTTGACTGATACCGGCTTGCTCTGCACTGCATGCTCCGGCAGGCTTCAAAAACGCTGATAAATTGCAGTAACTCTTTATGCCTTCTCGCGGACTATGCCCTGTGTAACGCGCTTTACCGCATGCAGAACCGACGGCATCACTGCAGAATACAATATTGCTCTGACAAATGTATTAACAAATCGCATCGGAATAGCACCGAACATAGTCACAGGATTATAATATCCGTAAATATGTGCATCAAGAAAGAAGGAGACTGTATTAAGCACAGATATCATCACCTCACAGACTATAAGTATAAATATAATCTGCTTTGTACTCATGCTGAAATTTCTGGACTTGGCATAGCAGCCTGCAATAAAGCCTGCAACCGCGTATGGAATAATCCAAAGTGCCGTGGTTGCTGTTATTCCGAATTTAAGCAGCTGGTAAATGAAGTTACCGGTAAAGCCGATGAGAAATCCGCTCGGTCCTCCCAGCAAAAAGGCACCGATATATATCGGAAAGCTGACAAAGGTGAATCTGAGGTTAGCAAAATCAATAGAAATGTAACCTAATACTGCGCACATTGCAGACAGCATGCCTGCAACTGCAATCTTCCTGGTCTGAGTCATTATGATCTCCTTTCAATTGTGTTGCCACAAAGGAGATACCCCAAATCGTCCCTTGTCGGCAGCGGACGCGGAAACTGCATCGCAGAATCAGTCTTAGATCCCTTCGGCCGGGGACAACTTCCCATCCCCCGTAACTTAACGCGCAGATTCCTACTCTACTCAACTGACAGATGACTTGCTTAAGCTTCGATGCAAAGCAACGTCCGGCATCTTTTCACATCGTCTTACGCAGCTGCGGCCTGACTGCAACAGGCCGTATATATCATCTATACTAAATTACTGTAAGTATACGTTAAACGTACACTTACAGTAATGATATAGGCAATATTTTCTTTGCGCAAGCTTAACAAGGAGACTTATTTTATTTTTGTAAGCTCTTCACAGTATATAATGGCTTTTTTTAGGCAATCTACACAGTAATTCAGAGCTCCCTGAGAGCATAAAATGTGCTGCGTCACCATTTCCAGCAATGTACATAAGCGTATGCAGACGACCTCCTTCGCATATGTGAGCCTGCAGGCAAAAATGCTTTTACTCCGACAGATATGCTGCCTTAACCTGCGGATCGGTAAGGAGGTCTGAGGCCTTGCCTTCAAGAACTATCCTGCCGGTCTCAAGCACATATGCTCTGTGTGCAATATTAAGTGCCTTATTGGCATTCTGCTCAACAAGCAGTACGGTAACGCCGTCCTCATTAATCTTTCTGATAATATCAAAGATCTCATTGACATAGATAGGCGAAAGTCCCATCGACGGCTCATCCATAAGTATCATCTTAGGCCTTGACATGAGTGCCCGGCCCATAGCAAGCATCTGCTGCTCGCCTCCGGAAAGTGTTCCTGCAGGCTGATTGACACGCTCCTTAAGCCTCGGGAATCTCTCATAGACCATCTCAAGATCACTTGCCACACCGTCAGCATCTGTTCTGGTATATGCTCCAAGCTTAAGATTCTGATATACGCTGAGGTCAGCAAATACTCTTCTGCCCTCAGGCACATGCGCAAGACCTCTGCCTACAAGCTTGTAGCCCGGTGTGCTTGCAATATTCTCGCCTTTATAGATCACCTCTCCGCTGCGCGCCTTTATAAGGCCTGTAACAGTCTGCAGCGTTGTAGTCTTGCCGGCACCGTTGGCACCGATAAGCGTAACGATCTCGCCCTCTCCTACGGTAAATGACACATCCTTGATAGCGTGGATCACGCCGTAAAATACATTAAGGTTTTTAACTTCAAGTATATTTCCCATTTGCGTGCTCCTGTTAATCTCCCAAATATGCCTTAACAACCTCAGGGTTGTTGAGTACCTCTTTCGTATCGCCCTCGGCAAGCATATGGCCGAAGTTAAGAACTGTCAGTCTGTCGCAGATTCCGCTAACAAGCTTCATATCATGCTCGATCAGCAGCACCGTCATATCGAACTTATCTCGTACAAACCTGATCGTATCCATAAGCTCCTGCGTCTCCTGCGGATTCATGCCGGCTGCCGGCTCATCTAATAGCAGCAGCTTCGGATCAGTCGCAAGTGCACGTGCTATCTCAAGCTTGCGCTGCTTGCCGTACGGAAGCTGGCTTGCCTTAAAATCAGCAAAGTCCTCAAGATCAAATACCTTAATAAGCTCATAGGCCTTCTCGGTTATCTCCTTCTCCACCCTGCCGTATCTGCCGACATGAAGCACACCCTCAAGCAGTGAGTAAACATGCTTCTCATGGAGTCCGACCTTGACATTATCTATGACTGACAGATTGCTGAACAGTCTGATATTCTGGAAGGTTCGTGCGATTCCTGCCTTGTTGATCTCTGTTGTTTTTTTGCCGGTAAGATCGTTGCCGTCAAGTTTTATAAAGCCTGAATCCGCCTTATATACACCTGTCAGCAGATTAAATACAGTCGTCTTGCCTGCACCATTAGGTCCGATAAGACCGTAGAGCTCATTTTTCCTTATCTTTATGCTAAAATCATCAACAGCCTTAAGTCCGCCGAAGGTAATGCTTATATTGCTTACGTCAAGCAGATATCTCTCGTTATTGTCTGCCATGCTTATGCCTCCTTCGCCGAATCACTGCCGCCGGATGCGCCCTTGCCAATGCCCGGCCTCTTAAAATACTTCTCTGCAATAACCTTGCGCCATTCAACTATCTTAGGAGCCGAGGTCATCAGCATCATTACAATAAGCACGATTGCATAAATCAGCATACGATAGTCATTGAAGAATCTGAGCTTCTCAGGCAGAACCGTAAGAATAACTGCAGCTATCATTGAGCCTCTTACATTGCCTATGCCGCCCAGCACAACGAATACAAGTATCAGAATAGACTGGTTATATCCGAAGTTCTTGCTGGTGGCCTGGAGGTTGGCCAGATTATGGCTGTAAAGTACTCCGGCAACTCCGGCCAGAGCTGCTGATATAACAAATGCGGTCAGCTTGTATCTGGAAACAGTAAGACCTACCGATTCCGCCGCAATACGATTGTCACGGCTTGACATAATGGCACGTCCCTGTCTCGAATTAACAAGATTGGTTATGATAAACAGTGTAATAAGCAGCAGAATGATGCCTATCGTAAAGGTTGCATTACGCGGAAGATTTCCTATTCCCTGTGCTCCCTTGATGATAACCTCCCCGGTCTCATCGAGGCCAAGGCTCTTAACATCCTTAAGTGACACATGGAAGCCGTTTCCGTCCACTCCGAGATACACTGCATTGATTACATTTTTAATAATTTCGCCGAAGGCGAGGGTAACTATGGCCAGATAGTCACCACGGAGTCTGAGCACCGGTATGCCTATAAGAAAGCCGAATACAGCTGCAAATGCCGCACCGATAAACACGGCTATAATGAGCTCTGCAAGCCCCGGAAGGCTGTCACCGGCCATACGTGCGAATACTGCCGAGCTGAAGGCTCCAATGCACATAAAGCCTGCATGTCCAAGACTCAGCTCGCCTGAGATGCCGACCACAAGGTTAAGTGACACGGCAAGTATCATGTAGTAACAGATAGGAACCAGCAGTCCCTTCATAAGTGAGCTCATATTGCCTGACATGAGCCATGCCTCCATGACCGCATAAAATACTATAACGAGTCCGAAGGTAATAATGTTTGATCTGACCTGCTTTGATTTAAAATTCATATTATACCTCCGATCAGACCTTTTCCTGAATCTTCTTGCCCATAAGACCTGTAGGCTTGACAAGAAGAATGATAATAAGCAGTGCGAAAACGACCGCATCAGACAGCTGTGAGCTTATATAAGCCTTGGAAAGGTTCTCGACAATACCCATAACAAGGCCGCCTATCATAGCTCCCGGTATCGAGCCTATGCCTCCGAATACTGCAGCGGTAAATGCCTTGATGCCCGGCATGGCACCTGTCTGTGAGGACAGTGTCGGATACGCCGAGCAGAGCAGCACGCCTGCAATGCCTGCAAGAGCAGAGCCGATTGCAAAGGTGATTGCAATAGTGCGGTTGACACTGATGCCCATAAGCGTAGCAGCTCCGGTATCCTCAGATACAGCCAGCATGGCCTGACCTGCCTTTGTCTTGTTTATAAACAGAGTAAGCACGACCATGACTATAATGCATGTAAGTATAGATGCTATGGTAACACCGGATATTATCACATCGCCTCCCATGATGGTTATTGACGGAAGGCTTACCAGTGATGTAAATGTCTTGGAATCCGCACCGAACACAAGCAATGCGGAATTCTGCAGAAAATAGCTGACGCCGATAGCTGTGATAAGCACGCTGAGAGATGAAGCACCTCTGAGCGGCTTATATGCAATGGCCTCGATCAGCACGCCTAATACTGTACAGCCCACTGTAGCCACAGCTATTGCTGCAATCGGCGGAAGTCCGAGACCCGTAAAAGTTACATACGCCATGTAGGCTCCGACCATGATGATATCACCATGTGCGAAGTTCAGCATCTTGGCGATTCCGTATACCATAGTATAGCCCAAGGCAATAATGGCATACACGGAACCAAGGCTTAAACCGCTGATTAGATAGCTCAGAAAACTGGACATATTAGCTCCCCTTATATACGGATAATGGCTGCATTATAAAAATGCAGCCTGATACCCTTAAATATTCTTAAATTATATCTGTTCCCTTAAATCAGTCAGCAAGAACGTATGCGCCGTTCTCGATAACTACAGCCTTAGGTGCCTTATCAGGCTCACCATTCTCATCAAACTTGATGCCTGTGCCTGTAAGTCCGTCAAACTCGATCTCTGTCATAGCCGGCTCAAGTGCATCGCAGATATCGCTTACGCTCATATCCGGTGTGATATTTGCCTTCTCTGCTGCTGCCTTGATAGCATATACGCAGTCATATGCGTCAGCTGCGAACTGGATAGGAGTCTCACCAAACAGCTCATTGTACTTTGTAACAAAGTTAACTGTAAGATCATCTGTTGCATCAGCTGAGAACGGAGTAAGAAGCATAAGTCCCTCTGCAAGTGAGGTATCGAAGTTCTCAAGATTGAGGATACCGTCCATACCGTCGCATCCGAAGAAGGTCGGTGCATAGTTCATGTCCTTAGCCTGCTTAAGAACAAGAGCTGCCTCTGTGTAGTAGAAAGGAAGGAATACAAGCTCTGCTCCTGCGTCCTTCATCTTCTGAAGCTGTGCTGTAAAGTCTGTCTTGGAATCTGCTGTAAATGCCTCTGCTGCTACGATCTCAATGCCGTAGTTAGCTGCATCTGCATCAAAGGACTCATAGATACCCTGTGAGTACGGATCAGAGCTGTCATAGATAACGCCAACCTTGGTTGCAAGTCCGTGCTCTCCGATATACTGTGCTGACTTTGCACCCTGTGCCGGGTCTGAGAAGCACATACGGAATACATTAGGATTAGCTGTGATATCCTGAGTTGTGCCTGAAGGAGTAATCTGGAACATATTGTCGTCAGCTGTCTCCTGAACAACTGCAAGGCAAGGACCTGAGGTAACTGTACCTACCATCATCTGAAGACCCTCGTCCTTAAGTGTATTGTAAGCATTAAGAGCCTTCTCA
>CAVALT010000083.1:0-6660 GCA_963589455.1 Clostridiales bacterium | reverse complement strand
GTTAAGTATAATCGACTTTGCATGACCTATATGAAGATATCCGTTCGGCTCCGGAGGGAATCTTGTATGAACATGATCATAAACACCCTCAGCCAGATCCTTGTCAATCTCTCTTTCGATAAAATTCTTTGATACGTTTTCCGTATTCTCTGCTTCCGCAGCATTTGTCTTATTCTCGATAGACATAACAGATTGCTCCTTTAAAAGATGATTTCCCTATTAATCATTCAGTATATCACATTTATAATAATTAGGGAAATGCTGATTAAAACAGCATTTCCCTGATTAGCTCCGCCGGCTTAGACTGAGCCGCCTTAAAATCTGCTGCCGCACAGTGCAGCTTTTGAGAGAGAAACGTTAAAATCCACGTATTTCCAATAAAAGGCAGTATTTTATTCAAATATTAAATCCGATAAGCTTAAGTATGATTCCGGCCGCTGCTGCACATGCATAAAGCAGAGCTATAGCTTTAACTGTATCCTTTTTATCCCTGTTCATGCGGGCAAGCACTATGATGCCAAGTCCGGCACCTGATGAAAGCCCGGCTATGGTTGAGGCAAAGCTCAGGGAGCCTGCTATGTAAAGCTTTGCAAACATTACAGACACCGCACAGTTAGGAATAAGGCCGATAAGTGCCGTAATAAGGGGCTGAAGCAATGATTCCGCACCGAGCAGTACTGCAAGATTATCCGAGCCGATATAATCCAGAACAACATTCAGTATAAAGCTTATCAGCAGCAGCCAGCCGAAAACGCGGCTTGTATGAATAAGCACCGGTCTAACTATACCCTTCTGATTATGACAGCCGCAGTCTATGCAAAGCTCCTCTATATGCTCATGAGCCTCCGGCCTTCTGATTGCCAGATCTATAAGATATCCGAATATGACAGCTATAACAAACTTCACTGCAAGCAAAGGCACAATCTTCGGCACAGCTGCGGGCTCGCTCAGCATAATAAGCACCGCCTCATCAGAGGTCGACAGAAATACTGCTGTCAGAGTTCCGAGGCTTATTACGCCTCCGGCATAAAGATCGCTCATTGCAGCAGAAAAGCCGCACTGCGGCACAAGTCCCATCAGTGCACCTATGCATGGTCCGCTTTTTCCGATTTTGCCGAACACATGATCTATCAGTCTGTCCTGATGCTTTTCAAGCATCTCCATCAGTGCAAATGCAGCAAGCAGAAACGGCAGTGCTCTCAGTGAGTCAAACAGCGCATCTGTAAATGCATCCAATATCATTCTTTAATCTCTCTTTCTCAATCTCTTTCTCAAATAGTTATCGTAAATGATACCGGGACAGAATACTTCTGACCCCGACATCATAAAACAAGCTCACAGCCTGAGATCACGGCCCTGATCCTGTCATAGTCATACTCTGCTTCATGATTATAGCTGTCGACAGCCCGCCTGAATCTGCGTATATCCTCCTCTGCCATGCTGCGCCTTTCAGAGGTTAGCACGCAGATATGATCACTGCTGATACAATAGCAGGACACATTTTCTGTGAAAATGCTGCGTACATAAAGTCCGGCCGCGGCAAGCCGTCTGAGCTTCTGCTCCGGCTCTGCCTCTGCATCAGTCTCCGAACTGCTGAATATCCATATGTCTATCCTCAGATATCCTGAGTCCACAGGAACAGCTTCAGACTTTTTCAGGTAAGCGACAATGTCGCGAAATGACAGACGTTCATCAGAGGCCGCTGTCCTGCACTGCTGCCTTAGCCATTCAATATCATTTTCAAGCATATAGGCATCTGATAAGCCGGAAACAGGCTCAAGATGCCTTGTTCCATCCATCTCAAGCTTTCTCTTCATCGTACGGTATGCGGCAAGCCGGATATAAATATCATATACCATATATGCCGATGCAAGCATTACGCCGATCTGAAGGATAAGCTCTTGAGGAAGCTTTAGATTCCGGTATACAAGCTCCGATGCAAGGCCGGATATGCTCATAAACATGATGGCCGCAGCAAGCTTCACGATATCCCTGCTGCCTGTTTTCATGTAAATAAGCCAGAGCCTTATAATCACTGTCAGAGCAACTGCTGCAAGCAGGCAATTGGTCGCCGGAAGCATCAGATTCAGGCTGATCCTGAAGATAATATTAAGACAAAGCTGTATAAAGATATTAAATATAATCAATCCTGATAATCTGTCCCAAAAGGCTCTTTCCTCATCTGCTGTATGTCCGGCAAGGCTGATTAAGGGAATGATAAAGCTCATATATGACAGGTATGACAGATATCCTGTCACCGGAGTCCCGTATCTGTCAGATATATATCTGCTGATATCAGGAGCTGTCAGGCTCCAAAGCACAAATATGCATAAAAATACAAAAATATCCAGAAGCCTTGCGCTGCAGAGGGTATTTTTATAATAAAACCAGCCTGCAAGAGAGCATGCCGCCGTAAGCATAAGTCCCATAATTATAATGAAGGAAGGTATGAAGTCCCTGCAGTTAAACAGAAATAAAGCCTTCTCAGTGCCGGCATAAACAGCCGGTATATGGAAAACATAGCCGTCTGCAGCTGTATCCTCCGGTATGTGGTAGGCAACAGCCACAGGATCGTCGATATACTCGTTGTTTATTGTTGCTGTACAGTAAAGCGGTTCTTCAGGCTGCAGGTTCTGAGCATACAGGCTGTCATCGTATCTGTACAGCTCGTTGCCGTGCCGTGTAATATAGGGTCTGTAATATCCGGCTCTGGTACAGATAACAGTTCCTGATGGGCATTCCTTTACGTTATTATTGTAGAGTACGAGCTCCCGCCTTCCGTCATGAAGAGCTATATCATTGGGAAGTACGGTATACTGCTTTCTGCCCTCCTCATCATAATAATACCAGCTGAGCTTAAGCTCGATAACAGTACTGGCTGCGCTTTCAACCTGCTGATATACCCTGAAGCCGATAAGTCCTGTCAGCAGGAGGGCCGCAGCTGCAATTGCTGCAAACCATATAGACTTCAGCAGCAGCCTTTTCCTGCCGGCAGTCTTATTAAAATTGTCATTTTCGCCTGATCTCATCAGATAAGCTTCATGTCTATCGACATTTTGTTGGCCTTAGTGTCAGCATAGACCTCAGCATAGCTTCCGACCACAAGCGGCATCATCGGAGGAACATGACCTACATCTGCATCCATGATCACAGGTACACCGTATTCTCCTGCTGTCTCAAGAATGGCCGAATACTGATCCAAGCCCATCATCGGCTCATCATGATGCATAGGGCGTCCGATTATAAAGCCTCTTACATTATTAAACCAGCCGGAATGCTTAAGCTGCCACATTGCCCTGCGCATTGAAAAAACATTAAGGTCGCAGCTCTCAAGAAACCATACTATTCCATCATCTGCATAACGCTCGGTAAACTCATATACCCTGTCATATTCCGTTCCGCAGAGCATCACAAGCACATCCAGGCAGCCGCCCAGAAGTCTGCCTGAAAATCTAAGCTCCGGCTCAGCATCAGAATAGAACCTGAGCACGTTTTTCTCTGTGCAGTTGTACGGAAGCAGCGGCTTTTCCTCGCTCTTCAGACTGTTAAGCTCCCATTTGTCATAGCTTTCCACTGAAAGTGATTCACCTGTAAGTATGCCGAACACATCCTTAAGTGCCGGATGCCAGGGCTTCATGCCGTATGCAGGAGCGCAGGGAGCATATATGCCGGCAATATCACAGCTTACCGCCTGATTAAAGATAAAATTGGTATTGTCAGAATATCCCACGTACCACTTAGGCTCTGCCGAACGTATGCTGTCCAGGTCAACATAGTCCATGGTCTCGCACATAAGCTCTCCGCCTCCGCAGGATATGATGGTATTGCATGCACCGAGTGCTCCGGTATACATGTCAGTAAGCTCACGTCCGCAGTCCTGCGGGCTGGTGCTTATTCCTATTCCGTCAGATTTTCGGCAGTTAGGTCCGATCAGTGTTTTGTAGCCAAGTCTTCTGAAGTTTTTTAACGCATTGTCAAATGCACTTTTATACGGCTCTGCAGCACATCCGAAGGACGGTGCTGCGAAGCCTATGGTGTCTCCCTTTTTAAGGAATTCAGGATATCTCATTCAAATTGCCTCCTGACATTAAAGTCTGATATGCCATTTGGAAAGTATTTTACCATAAGTCAATCCTTTTAACAAATGCAACTAATCGTGTATAATGCATAGGATTATGTACCCGCTGCAGAGATGCTTCAGACAGTCTGCATGGCTGTCTGCTTTAATCGGCATTTCTTCAAGCACCTCAGTCTTAGGAAACGTTTTAAGGAAATGCTGATTAAAGCAGCGTTCCCTTAATTTAAATTAAAGGAATAACACAGGACTATGCTTATAACCTATCTCATAATATGCCCCTTGGTTTTTATAGCAGGCTATGTTGATGCTATCGCCGGCGGAGGAGGCCTTATCTCGCTTCCTGCCTATTTCATGACAGGCCTTCCGGTTCACAACTGCATAGCGACAAATAAGATGAGCTCCTCTATGGGCACAGCCATCGCAACATACAAATACGCAAAAAGCGGATTCATCCAGTGGAGATCCGCTCTTTTATGTGTTCCGTGTGCATTTGCAGGCTCATCGGCAGGTGCAAATATAGCCCTGCATGTAAGTGACGGACCGTTTAAGCTTATCATGCTTATCGTCCTTCCGCTTACCGGCGCCTATATAATCAATAAAAAGGAGATAAAGCCGTCGGGCGCAGAATATTCTCCGCGCACAACAACACTTATCTCCATGCTTGCTTCCTTTGTGATAGGAATATATGACGGCTTCTACGGTCCCGGAACAGGCACCTTTCTGCTGCTTATACTTACAGGCCTTGCCCGAATACCGATATTCAAAGCGAACGGCCTTACCAAGATTATCAATCTGTGCACCAATGTATCTGCTCTTGCGGTATTTCTGCTTAACGGGCAGGTGCTCTTTCCTCTCGGTCCGATTGCCGGTCTCTTCAACATCGCCGGCAATTACCTGGGCGCCCGTAATTTTGAGAAAAACGGAAGCCGCGCCGTAAAACCGGTTATAATTACTGTTATTACGATCTTTTTCATCAAGGTGCTTTGGGAAATGCTGCTGCAGTAATAAGCCTCTGGCAGCATTTTCTTAACAGCCGCCGGCCGATTCTCTGACAAGCTTGATTACTGCCGTATCCGCATAGGTCAGAGGCTCATTGTGCATAAAGAAGATCCTGCCGTCCACAGGTGCATACAGAGTTTCAATGATCTCAGCCTCATAGGGATGAAGTATGTTTGCAAGCGGCTGTCCCATCCTGACAGTATCCCCTGCTTTTGTAAGTGCTTCAAATATGCCTGATTCAGAGGTCTGCACAGAAATAAGCTCAGTATCTGCAATAACCCTTGATTCTGACGAAGGACCGCTGTACCTTACAATCCCCTCAGCTGAAAGAAAATTAAGTACTGCAAGCACCGCCTGTCCCGCTCCGTTCTGGTCTATATGAGTTGTAGCCGTGGTATACAGAGAGAAGGCCTGTGTATCCCACACCTGCCAGTTGTAATTAAGCGTTGCCGTGTCATAGGGTCTTACCTTACGTACAACAACATACGGGAGTCCGAACTCACAGGCCTTCTCAGACCTGCTGAAGCCCTCATCCATCATACGAATATGCGGCACAAAGTCTCCCGGCATATAGAAGGATGTAAACTGTATTCCGAAGGCATAATCCTTTATCTCCCTGAATACTCCGTCTGCTATGCGCTGAGTTGTTTCTCCGAGATCGTAGCCCGGAAACATCCTGTTTATATCCGTATTATCCGTCGGCCAGAATCTCTTCTGTATATTCATTGAGGAGGGATTCAGCGACGGAATGATAAGAACCTTTTTTCCTTCGGCTATGCGGCCTTCTCTTTCAAGCTGTCTGAATTTCTTTATAAGCTTCGAGCAGCAGTATATCTGCTGAACCTCATTGCCTCTTGAGCTTCCGACAATGCAGACTGTCTTCTCGCCCTCTCCGAATTCATATCCGCTGATTCTGAAATCATCCCGATATAAGCCCTTCATACTGTATATAATACGCTTATTCATGAGAATATGCCTCCTTCCTCAGCAGTCTGCCTACAAGAGAGCCCTCATCTGCAACAGGATATTCTCTGATGGTAAACAATATGCCGTCAACCGGTGCACATATCTCATCCAGCACCGTTCCGGACAGCGGATCTATAATGCGCCCTACAAGCTCGCCGCGATTCAGCTTTTCCCAGTGCTTTACGGCAGGAATAAATATGCCGCTTACCTTTGAATTAAGATATGCGACATCGTCAGGATCACTCGATATTATCGGTCTGCGCACCTCTGAGGTCTCGCCCTGCCATATTCCAAGCTCCTTCATAAGCCTGAATATGCCGTCAGTCAGCTGATCTCCGTAGCTCTTTGTTATACGCATGCCGACTCCCATTTCAACGACAAGCACCGGCGTACCTATGCTGTTTAGGCTGTAGGCAAAGGTGGATTCCAGAACGGTGCTTGCCCCGTGAACCCATATAAAATCTACGTTTGCAAGCTTGGCAAGCGGGAGCAGCCGTTCCCTGTGCAGCTCATTTATGCGGATCTGCGGAATCTCGGTAAGAAAAATGTTGCTCGCGTGTATATCCAGTACACAGTCCGAGCCTGCCACATCCTTTATGATGCCCGCAGCAATATAC
>CAVALT010000082.1:4408-6786 GCA_963589455.1 Clostridiales bacterium | reverse complement strand
CAGCCTTGCTGCTGATGCTCCTTGATCATCCTTCTGACCATTTTGGCCGTATATTTGTAAATGATAAAATTTAAATGTACAGAAAAGACAGCTCCGGCAACCGATTTTCTTCCGTGACCAAGCGAAGCGAAACTTCTGCTTCCGGGATGGAGGCAGTGCAAGCTGCAGTAGGCTGATTTAATAAAAAATGGATTCGACCCTAAACCCACTACAACTTTTCATCTGAAAGAAAGCCCCGCAGAGCCGTGTAAAATAAGGCTCTGAAGGGCTTTTGAGATCCATGTCATTCTCCATTTCTTCATACCGGATTACTATGAAAATATTTCAGCAAGAGTCTTTCTACCATATTAACACAGAGTTATCCATGTCTATGAAAGCTGTTAATGGGTCATTATGGAGTTGTTACGGATTGTTTTTTTCCTTTATCTGTAGGATTCCTCAAGAATATCCATGAAGTCCTGCTCTGTCAGCGTATAGCGGTCCAGAGCTATGCCTACCTGATTTACGGTCATATCGACAATTTTAGCAAAATCCTCCTTCTTTACGCCGTATTCTGACATCTTGAGCTCTCTTGCTCCTGTGTCATCAAGCAAGCGGATAAGTGCCTTAACATATGCATATCCCGGATGCTTGGGATCTCTCTTTTCTCCGCACAGCTCTCCCAGCTCATCGAACTCATCCGGAAGGAGTCCGCAGACCTTCTTATAATATGCCTCTGCAACAACAATAAGCGTTGCTCCGTGCGGGAAGCCTGCATACATGCCGCCAAGCGTCTGTCCGAGAATATGATGGCTCGTCACGCTGTCAAGCGCCATGCTGTAGCCTCCAAGTATGTCAGCCGCATAGGCTAAGGCAGTACGTGCATCCTTATCCTCAGGATTGTTGACTACCTTGGTGAGATTTTTAGCCACCATACTTACTCCGTCAGCTGCATAGAGATCCAACAGGCGATTTCTGTGTCCGTTGGTAACATAGCACTCTGCATTATGAAACAAAGCATCAAAGCCCTGGAATATGGTCAGATGACGCGGAAGTGTCATCATGAGCTCCGGATCAATAATACTGATAGTCGGGAATATTGCCTCAGCCGTGAAATCCAGCTTCTCCATAGTCTTCTCATTGGTTATAACGCAATACTGATCGCTCTCGGTTCCGGTACCGCAGGTCGTTGTTATAGTCACAATCGGAAGTGCCTTCGTAAGCTCCTTTCTTCCTCCCGTTCCGGTATAGCCGTAATCCCAGAGTTCTCCGTCAGAGAGCATCATTGCGGCGCTTGCCTTCGCCACGTCGATGCTGGCTCCTCCACCTATACCGATAGTGAAATCACAGCCGTTCTCGCGAGCTGTCTCAACGGCAGCCTCAACATTGCCGATAGTCGGATTAACTCTTACCTTATCAAATATGACATATTCTGTTTTATTCTGATCAAGCAGATCTGTGACTCTCTTCATGATGCCAAGCTTTTCAATCATCAGATCCTCTGTCTCACAGATCAGGGCCTTCCTGCCCGGCAGCTTCATGGTTGCCAGATTATTAAGTCTTCCGTAGCCGAAAACAATTCTTGTAGGAAGATAGGTATCTACCGTAAACATAAATGTGAACCTCCTTAGATAATACCTAATTTCTTAAGCTCTGCCTCAAGCTTAAGCTCAAGCTCCTTTGATGCCGGCAGCAGCGGACGGCGCGGTGAGCCGCACTCTATACCCATAATGTTAAATGCTGCCTTAACCGGAGCCGGTACCGGCTCTGCTTCCATAAGTGTATAGAAGTCACGCATCTTGTCATTCATCTCCATTGCAGTCTTTAAGTCATTTCTCTGAATGGCATTATAGATTGTCATCATCTGCTCCGGACATATGCCATGAATGATACCGACTGTTCCAGATGCACCTGTTGCAAGTGTTCCTATTGCCAGATGCTCATATCCGTTGACAATACCGAAGTCCTTGTCCTTAAGCTCTCCTACGAGCTTGCTTGTATGATCCAGGCCGTCCGAATCCTTTATGCCTATTACATTCGGAAGCTCTGCAAGCTTTTTGATAAAATCAACCGAGAGTCTGGTTGTTGTAATCTCAGGATAATTGTATAGGAGCAGCTTTGTTTTACCCTTAAGGCTCTCTCCTATGGCCTTATAGTACTCATATATGCCCTCTTCATTTGTAGTAAGATAATAAGGAGTAACCACTAACGCATAATCTATACCTATGGACTCTGCATAGCTTACCATCTCAAGAGTCTCCTGCTGATTGTGGCCCGCGCAGCTTGCCATAACCTTGCAGCGTCCGGCTGCGATATCAACAACCATCTTCATGGCTGTATGGCGCTCCTGTGTCGTGAGTGCCGAATACTCGCCTGTGCTGCCGCATACAAGTATGCCC
>CAVALT010000082.1:0-4398 GCA_963589455.1 Clostridiales bacterium | reverse complement strand
CTGCATGCCGGCTGCAATAATGCGCTCGCAGATCTTTCTGAATGACTCCTCTATAATATTTCCGTCCTTGTCAAAGGGTGTCGGAATTGCAGCATACATTCCGTGAAATGTCTTCATAATTTTATTCCTCTCAATTCTATAAGTGTTGACGGATTCTATTTGGCAGCCTGCCCTGTACGGCAGCAGTGGCTTACAGCCAGGATTGCTCGTTTCCAGGCAGGATTGCGAGAGCGCATAAGCGCGAAGCAATCCATACTTTTATAATATGTGGTTCCTGCCAAAAACAGGCATGTGCGTTTTTTTTAATCGCCTGCCTGCAGATAAACAGGCAGCTGCGTTTTTATGCGCGTATTATGCCCAGATATCTCCTATGGTAAAGCCGTTTTCAAACGGGTCTGTCGAATCCAATACATAGGTTGAATATCCGTATATCCAGCTCTCGCCCCCTACCATCGGCACAACAGCGTCATAATCACCGATCTTGCATTCCTCGACCAGCTCTCCTGTGTAGATGATGCCGAGTATGCCCTCGTGGCGGAATTTCTGATGCAGCGGGAGCTGTCCCTTGGCATGAAGCACTGCCATCTTGGCGCAGGTTCCGGTTCCGCACGGGCATCTGTCAAGTGCCGCCTTGAAGGTCGCCGGATTGTTAAGATCCACAAAGCCGCTTCCGACGCGGACGCTGTTTTTCCAATCCGCAGCAGGATTATCGGTCGGTCCGGAAAGCTCGACATTTGTAATGCCTATTCCCGGATAATCCGGATGTGAAACCGGAAGCTGCTGCTGAGCTGCTCCCAGTATCAGGCTTGTCACTCTTGCAATCTCACCGCCGTCCTCAGGTCTCAGCTGTATCCACGGGAACTGTCTCACATCGGCTATAACATAGAACATGCCTCCCCATGCAACGTCAACCGTTACCTTACCCAGCTCAGGAACATCTATCTCCTTATCGAGATATACCGCAAATGCCGGAACATTCTTAAATGTAACCTGCGTTACCTTGCCGTTGTGACACTCGGCATGTATGCCTATAAGTCCTGCAGGAGCCTCAAGTGTGAAATCTGTATACGGCTCCTGCATCCTGATCATGCCGGTCTCCAGGAGAACCGTTGCAACAGAGATAGTATTGCCTCCGCTCATTACCGGATACTCTACCTGCTCCATAATGATGAAGCCTGCATCAGCCTTTGGATTCTTGGGTGGAACCAGGAGATTCACGCATACCGGCGGATATCCTCTCGGCTCTCTGCACATCAGCATTCGTATCTGATCATCATACTTTTCCAGATATTTCATCTGCTCGTATACGCTGTCTCCCGGAATATTAGGTACGCCGCTTGTTATAACTCTCATCGGTTCGCCCGAATGTGTCTCTACTGCGGTAAACATTCTTTTAACACTCATTTTTATCTCCTTTTAAGCTCATACTTTTCACAGCTTCAGAGTCTGCAGTACTCTGAATAACTCTGATGAATCATCATCAGATACGTGAAATTTATCAAAGCGCCTTGTATTTATTTATTAAGAAACGCTGATTAAAGCGTTTTCCGCGCCGGATTTGTGCTGCAAAGCTTACGCTTGATAAGCAGCTCCACCAAGAGCATAGCCGACAGGCCTCCGGCGAGCTTGCCAAGCAGCAGACACCCGTACAGATTCGGCTGGAAATTGTAGCAGTATACCAGATGATCTGCCAGGAAATATCCGCCGCACAGGCTCCATGCCGTACACCTGACCTTATCTATATCGGGCATTTTAGAATAATTGCGGAATATGGCAACAAGCGAAACCGCAGAAGCGATAAGGCCGAGGCAGCCCAATTCACTGATGCCTAATTTTCTGCCGATTCTGACTATGCCTCCTCCGCAGTAACGCTTGAGCAGATACATCATCGGATAAGCACCTGCAAGCATCATTGCACAATATCCCGCTGTCTCCAATGCCCTGTTGTAGTCCGTTGCATCAGCCACTATGGGTTCAAAGCTCCAGCCGCTCCAGAGAGCACTTCCCAATCCCGTAAAATACTCAAGGACAGAAAGACCGAATATAATATAAAGCGCAGCGTTCAGAACCCGTCCGAATCGCAGAAAGGCCCTGACCATCCTGTCCGGCATTAACAGCATGCCTGCACCTATCAGACCGCATATCAGATATACAGGTATGAGATTGACCGCAATGATTGCCCCGGTGAATCTCAGGCTTCCCGATGGCTCGGCTACAGTAGATACAATTTCTCTTACCGAAGGACCTGTAAGCATGCAGAGCACGCAGCTGACTGTTATGCCGACAGGGCAGGCCATAAGTCCGCAGAGTATGCCCATAGCCATGTATCTGTGATCCTTCCTGTCTACCATATTGATGGACATCGGTATGCCGTAGGTTACTCCCGAGCCCAATATAAATGAGGTAAACAGTGCAATGATCCATGCCTCCTTTGTCTGCGAGATATCACATGTAAGCAGGTTCCCGCCCATATCAGGCGGCAGCAATATTCCCGCCCACACGGCTGTATCATTTCCGATAAGCGCCGATATCCTGTCAAATACAGCCAGTACCATAAGCTTCATGTACGGCAGTGCTGCCATAACCCCGGCAACCGGTATGAATATAGTGCTCAGCTGTCTTAAGCCCTCCAGAAACTCAAAGCCTATGCCCTCAGACGGTCTGAGGATTGCGCCTATACATCCTGCCAGCATGCATGCCATCAGAATGTATATAACAATGTTTCCTATTATCTGCATTGCCGTGCTCAATCCACAATCTGCTTAAGCTCTGCTGTATCGCCCTCATGCTCGACGAGCCCTGAATTTTTCTCCCTGGAGCACTGGCCGCAGGCCTTGAAGGTTCCTGCAAGAGTGCACAGACCCGGTATAGTCATAATTACGCCTACAAAGGTGAACATGCCCTTGATTGAGTTGATTCCGCCTGTTGCGACTCCGATATAAGCTACAGCCGAGATTGCAATACCGATAACAAGCTTTGCCTTCCTGGGCGGCTCGGCATCAACGTCCTGTCCGTCCACGCAGACCGATGCAAGTACAGAGGACATGGGATCTGCCAGTGTACTGAAGGAAATTGCGATTGTTACAAGAAATACCACGCACAGAATCTTGCCTGCCGGAAGAGAACTCAGGATATGGAAAACAGTCGTCTGCATTCCAAGCTTGTTGACAGACTCCCAGATATCCATGGTTCCGCTGGTCTGCAGATACATAGCCTGTCCTCCGAATATACCGATCCATACAACACAGAAGATTGAAGGCACAAGAATGTTCAGCATCACAAACTGACGTATGGTACGGCCCTTGGACATTCTGCAGAAGAACATGCCGAATACAGGCATATATACAACGAAGGAGGCAAAATACTGTACTATCCAGTCTGTACACCAGGTATCATCGCTCATGGCATTCATGATGGTGGTCTTGCCAGCAAAGTTATCGATCATATAACCGACTGATTCCGTTGCTATCTTGCCGATAAATGTACTGTTGCCGGTAATAAGCGTATAAATCAATAGGCCTATGAAGCAATATACACATATGGCTGAGAGCTTCTTTAAGCCGTTGCCTATACCCGATAGACATGAGAGAATAAACATTATGCCTATCAGGATGGCAACTATAAGCCATACAAGGCTGTTCTGCTCCAATCCAAAAACAATGTTAAGTCCGCCGCCGATCTGCAGAAGACCTGCTCCCATGGAATTGCTTACGCAGCCGCAGATACAGAAAACAGTAAGTATGCGGAAGATATTTGCAAGCCACGGTATATCCTTTTTGAAGACATATCTGACAAGCGAGCTGTAAGAGAGCGGCATCTTCTTGTTATAGACAAGCAGTGCCCAGGCAACTCCGGGAACGGTATATGCGGCATATTGAACGAAGGACCAGTCCCACATGCCCTGAGAAACCGCAAATATAGCAGCCTCTCTTGAGAAGGGCTCTACACATGCACCTGCCGGAGGTGTTGCATAATGATATATAGGCTCACCCATAGCCCAGAACAGCAGGCCGGTTCCTATGCCTCCGCATATCGTCATGGATATCCACTGGAACATGCTATATTCCGGTTTGGCATCTCTTCCGCCGATCCTTATATCGCCGTATTTTCCCAATACAAATACCAGAGACAGAAACAGTAAGGTCAGCGACAGCAGATTAATGTACCAGCCGAACGTATCTGACATAAAAAACAGAAGACGGTTCATAAAATTTCCAAGTGCGTCCGGCCATATCGTACCTGCCACAACCATTAATCCAAGCAGAATAATAGGAGGAAGGAAGATCCCCGGATTAACCTTTTTCTCAGTCATATTATTACTCATAACATTTCTCCCGATTCCTTTCATAAATCTTAATGCATGCCGTGTGCTTTGATGCCCGTAACCCCTGCGGGCAT
>CAVALT010000081.1:0-6798 GCA_963589455.1 Clostridiales bacterium | reverse complement strand
AAATACATACCTCGATAAAAGTTATGCTTTTGCTGTTGCAAGACTCAGACATGCCGAGCTTAAGCTTCTGGACAGGACCTTTATGGAGCAGCTTATTTCAGCTAAGAGTGCGGAGGATGCGGCAAAGCTGCTTCGCGACAGAGGCTGGGGCAGCGGAGAGGATACAGAGAGCTTTGAGGAGATGATCTCATGCGAGACCGACAGGATCTGGAGCTTTGTAGATGAGCTCGTCCCGGATCTGAATGTATTTAATGTGTTCAGATACAGGAAGGACTACTGCAATATTAAGGCGGCAGTCAAGGAATCGAAGCTTGAGCATGACTATCCCGGCATATATTCAGAGCTTGGAACTGTTCCGTCTGAGACTGTAAGGGCTGCTGTGAGAGGCAGAAATTACTCACTTCTTCCTGCGGCTATGGCAGAGGTTGCAGAGCGTGCACATGAGGTATTCCTGAAAACAGGAGACGGACAGCTCTGTGACATAATGTCGGATAAGGCAAGTCTTGATGCAATCAGAGAAGCAGGCAAGGCAAGCGGAGATTCATTCATTGAAGAATTTGCCGAGCTTGAGGTGGCAGCCTCAGATATCAAGATAGCAGTGAGGGCACAGCGCACAGGCAAGGGCAGAGATTTCCTTGAGATGGCCATGGCAGACAGCGACATTCTGTCTGAGAGCGGACTTATCAATGCCTCACTCGCCGGAGAGGATGCTATTACAGGCTTTCTCGCAAACACAGACTTTGCAGGCGGTATAGATGCTCTTAAGTCTTCTACAGCAGCCTTTGAACGCTGGTGTGACAACATGATCAACGACAGGATGCAGAGGATGCACTATGAAGCCTTCGGGGCAGGTCCTATAGCAGCCTATATCATAGCCAGGCTTAATGAGATCAAATCGGCGGGAGTGATACTGTTCGGCAAGCAGAACGGCTTCACCGATGCATTTATAAGGGAAAGGGTGCGTGATACTTATGTATAAGATAGCAGTCATGGGAGACCGCGACAGCATATACGGTTTCGCGGCAGTAGGACTTGAGCCCTTTCCGATAACGGACACACAGGCCGCGGCAGATAAGCTGAAGAGCCTGGCTGAGGGCGGTGAGTATGCCGTGATATATATCACCGAGGAGCTTGCGGCAAGACTTGAGCGTGAGATTGATTATTATTCCGACAGAGCACTTCCGGCGATTATACAGATTCCCGGAGTATTCGGAAATACAGGCAACGGCATGAAGGCTGTTAAGCAGTCGGTGGAGCGTGCTGTTGGTTCTGATATTATATTCGGAGGCAGCTGAGCCCGATAGGATGATATCGGAATGATAATTAAGACACAGATAAGTAGTGAAAGGTAAGATATAAACATGAGCAAAGGTGTTATCAAAAAAGTAGCCGGACCTCTGGTTATTGCAAAGGGAATGAGGGATGCAAGCATTCGTGATGTATGCCGCGTTTCCGACAAAAACCTTACAGGCGAGATAATAGAGATGCATGGTGACGAGGCCTCAATACAGGTATATGAGGAGACCTCAGGTCTTGGTCCCGGAGAGCCGGTTGAATCAACAGGCTATCCTATGTCAGTAGAGCTGGGCCCAGGCATCATAAGCAGTATATATGACGGCATACAGAGACCTCTGGAGAAAATTAAGGAGGTAACAGGCTCAAATCTTCTGCAGAGAGGTGTATCGGTTCCGTCGCTCGACAGAGACAAAAAATGGCATTTTACCCCGACGGTTAAGCCAGGAGATAAGGTTGTATACGGAGATGTTATAGGCACAGTTCAGGAAACTGATGTAGTGCTGCATAAGATCATGGTGCCAAAGGGTGCAGACGGTACAATCATATCCATAGCAGAGGGCGATTATACTGTAGTTGAGGATGTAGCGACAGTTGATACAGCAAAGGGCGAGGTTAAGGTTCAGCTCATGCAGAGATGGCCTGTCCGTACAGGAAGACCGTACAAGACCAAGCTCAGCCCGGATATGCCGCTGATCTCAGGACAGAGAGTTATAGATACACTCTTCCCGATAGCCAAGGGAGGCGTTGCAGCCGTACCGGGACCGTTCGGTTCAGGCAAGACCGTAGTTCAGCACCAGCTTGCAAAGTGGGCTGATGCGCAGATAGTTGTATATATCGGCTGCGGCGAGCGCGGCAACGAGATGACGGACGTTCTTAACGAGTTCCCTGAGCTTAAGGACCCGCGTACAGGCAAGTCACTTATGGAGAGAACCGTTCTCATAGCCAATACCTCTGATATGCCGGTTGCAGCCAGAGAGGCATCCATATATACAGGTATAACTATCGCAGAGTATTTCCGTGATATGGGATATTCAGTAGCACTTATGGCAGACTCGACATCCAGATGGGCAGAGGCACTTCGAGAGATGTCAGGACGTCTTGAGGAGATGCCGGGTGAGGAGGGATATCCTGCTTACCTCGGATCAAGACTTGCAGAGTTCTATGAGAGAGCAGGACGTGTTATAGCTCTTGGAAGCGAAGGCAGAGAGGGAGCACTTTCTGTTATAGGAGCAGTATCACCGGCAGGCGGAGATATTTCAGAGCCGGTAACACAGGCTACACTGCGTATAGTCAAGGTATTCTGGTCACTGGATGCACAGCTTGCATACAAGAGACATTTCCCGGCTATCAACTGGCTTACCTCATATAGTCTGTATATGGATGCCATGGAGCCGTATTTCAATAAGACAGTAGCTGAGGACTGGACCGAGCTCAGAGGCAGACTTATGAGTCTTCTGCAGGATGAGTCAGAGCTTGAGGAGATTGTTAACCTTGTTGGTATAGATGCTCTTTCGGCATCGGACAGACTGAAGCTTGAGGCAGCCCGCTCAATACGAGAGGATTATCTGCATCAGAATGCCTTCGATGATGTTGATACCTATACGTCTCCGAAGAAGCAGCATACCATGATGAAGCTTATTCTCGCCTTCTATGATGAGGCAGGCAAGGCACTTGAACAGGGCGCTAAGGTAACTGATCTTATCGGTATTAGCTGCCGCGAGGCAATCGGACGATTCAAGTATGTAGCTGAGAAGGATACTGATGCAGAATATGATAAGATCATAGCTGAGCTTAAGAAGGAATGTGCAGCAGCAGTAGCCGGAAAGGAGGCTTTCTGATATGCCGAGAGAATACAGAACCATCCAGGAGGTCACCGGACCGCTGATGCTCGTTAAGGGTGTCGAAAATGTTAAGTACGATGAGCTTGGAGAGATAGAGCTTGCAGACGGAACAAAGCGCCGCTGCAAGGTGCTTGAGATAGATGAGGGCAATGCACTGGTACAGCTCTTTGAGGCTTCAACAGGAATCAACCTTGAGTCCTCAAAGGTTCGCTTTTTCGGAAAGAGCCTGAGTCTCGGAGTATCCGAGGACATGCTCGGCCGTATGTTTGACGGCATGGGCAGAGCCATCGATGACGGTCCTGAGATCATTCCTGATGCAAGAATGGATATTAACGGTCTTCCGATAAATCCGGCGGCAAGAGCTTATCCGTCCGAGTTTATTCAGACCGGAGTTTCTGCCATCGACGGACTTAATACACTTGTAAGAGGCCAGAAGCTTCCGATATTCTCCTGCTCAGGACTTCCGCATGCCAATCTTGCTGCACAGATTGCAAGACAGGCAAAGGTAAGAGGCAGCAACGAGCAGTTCGCCGTTGTCTTTGCAGCTATGGGCATTACCTTTGAGGAGGCAAGCTTCTTCATGAACTCCTTTAAGGAGACAGGAGCCATAGACAGAGCAGTAATGTTCCTGAATCTTGCAAATGATCCGGCTGTTGAGCGTATATCAACTCCGCGTATGGCACTTACCGCAGCAGAGTATCTTGCATTTGAGAAGGATATGCACGTTCTTGTTATTCTTACAGATATAACAAACTATGCTGATTCGCTTCGTGAGATATCTGCAGCACGTAAGGAGGTTCCGGGACGCCGAGGATATCCTGGATACATGTATACCGACCTTGCAGGACTTTATGAAAGAGCAGGACGCCAGATTGGAAAGAAGGGATCTATAACCATGATTCCTATTCTGACCATGCCGGAGGATGACAAGACGCATCCTATTCCTGACCTTACAGGATATATTACAGAGGGACAGATCATGCTCGGACGTGATCTTTACCGCAGAGGCATACAGCCGCCTATAGATGTACTTCCATCGCTGTCACGACTTAAGGATAAGGGTGTCGGCGAGGGCAAGACCAGAGCAGACCATTCAAGCACCATGAACCAGCTCTTTGCCGCATATTCGCGAGGCAAGGAGGCTAAGGAGCTTATGGTTATCCTCGGTGAGGCAGCACTCTCAGATATGGATAAGCTCTATGCAAAGTTCTCAGATGAGTTTGAGCGTCAGTATGTATCGCAGGGCTATAATACAGACCGTGATATAGAGGAAACGCTTGACCTTGGCTGGAAGCTTCTCGGCATACTGCCTAAGTCAGAGCTTAAGCGTATCAAGGATGACATGATAGAGAAGTATTACAAGCCCTATACCGAGAGCTGACGAGAGAGGTAAGAGCACATGGCAAAATCACAGGTCAATCCTACCAGAATGGAGCTGACGCGCCAGAAGAATAAGCTCAGAACAGCCACCAGAGGCCATAAGATGCTTAAGGATAAGCTTGATGAGCTTATGCGTCAGTTTCTGGATACGGTAAGGGAAAATAAGGTGCTGCGTGAAAAGGTTGAAGAGGGTATACGTGCCTGCAATTCAAACTTCGTGCTGGCAAGGGCTACCATGTGTGCGGAAGCACTTAATGTAGCACTTATGGCACCCAAGCAGGAGGTATATTTGGAGGCAGGCTCAAAGAATGTAATGTCAGTTGAGATACCTCAGTTTACCTATAAAACCAGAACCTCGGATACAAGTGATATCTATTCATACGGCTTCGCATTTACATCCTGCGATCTGGATGATGCGGTTAAAAGTATTGCCGATATTCTGCCTGATATGCTAAAATTAGCCGAACGTGAGAAATCCTGTCAGCTTATGGCCGCAGAGATTGAAAAGACGAGACGAAGAGTTAATGCGCTTGAGCATGTCATGATACCTGAGGCACAGGCTAATATCAAGACGATCAAGATGAAGCTTGATGAAAATGAGCGAAGCTCACAGATACGTCTGATGAAGGTTAAGGATATGATGCTTGAGGAGACTCACGGATACAGCGGCAAGGACAGCGGTGTCGGAGTATATGCTGTAGAGATTGAAAAGGCAGCTGAGGAAAATTAACATTGGCTTATCTTAACGACAGCCGCGAGGCTCAGAAGGAAAAGCTTCGCAAAAACATAATAACGCATGACAATACGGGGAAGGATGCACTGCATCCTTCCCCTGTGGTGTTTATAATAATAGCTGTAATTGCAGCAGCAGTTGCGGCAGCAGTATACTTTGGAAACAGATTCAGCCTGAGTACGAGCTACAGCGTAAGCTGGTCAAGGAGTATTGAGGGCGGAGACAGCGGTCAGGTGGAGACCTTCAAGGCATACAGAAGCTTTGCAGGTGGCATCATCAAGTATACGAAGGACGGAGCGGAGTATATTGATTCCAGGAACAAGGTTGTATGGGAACGAAGCTACCAGCTTAATACTCCCATTATCGATACCTGTGATAAATATGCTGTCATAGCGGATCAGGGAAGCACACAGCTTTATATATTTGATCAGTCTGCTCTTACGGGAAGCGTAGAAACACTGCTTCCGATATCTCTTGTGAGAGTTGCGGACAACGGAGTGGTATATGCTGTTCTTAATGACAGTAATGCTGAATATATCACAGCCTTCAGGCCGGACGGAAGCGCCATAGATCTGTCTGTCAAATCAATAGTAAGCGGTGACGGATATCCCTTTGATATTGATGTTTCTCCGGACGGAACCGAGCTTATAACCTCATATTTTGCCATTGACGGAGGACAGCTTGTTAACAATATTGTATTCCGAAACTTCGGCTCCATAGGCCAGAATGAGGATGCAAGGCGTATAGTCGGAGGCTTTAAGGACGAATTTGCAGGTCATATGACGGGATATGTGCATTTTTCGACAAATGAGTACAGTCAGGCATTTTATGACGGAGGTGCTGTATTCTTTTCAACGGAGGTGCTGAACAGTCCTGAGATAACAGCCTCTGTAAGCTACGATGATAAGATAGAGTCTGTTGCCTGCTCAGACAGCATAGCAGCGGTTATAACTGCCGGTGAAGGAAATGATGCAGAAAGAGTGCTTCATATATACAGCAATAAGGGTTCAGTGCTTTCCGAGACTGTACTTGAAGATAAGTATACCGATATAAGTGCAGCTGACGATGCGGTTCTTATGCGAAGCGGCAATAATATCAGGGTATACGGTAAAAACGGCAGTCTGAAGGCAGATCTGGAATTTGCAGAGGGAGATGCAGCAGCTGTCACCCCGGGCAACAGCAGCAGAGAAATGTATGTGATCACATCTGCAGAGATGTATGCAGTAAGATATTAAGGAAATGGTAACTGTTCAGCACCTTCCGTATATCGGCTTGAATTGACTGCCTGCAGGTAAATTCAAGCTGATATACGGAAGGCGGCCAAGGCCCGAAGGGCCTCTGGCCAGCCACATCGAGGATTTGCGGAGCAAATTCGAGATGAGTGCTGAACAGTTACAGGAAATGAAGATTTAACCAGTGTTTCCTTAAGGATGTTGTGGTCAAAAGTATTTTGCCGCAACTGATACCAGATTGCTCCGCACTGCGTGCTCCCGCAATCTTCAAAAACATTCATAAATCGCTCATTTTTCTTCGAAAAATGGCTTCTTT
>CAVALT010000080.1:0-6807 GCA_963589455.1 Clostridiales bacterium | reverse complement strand
GGATACATAACGATTATGTATCTGTTATTCAATACAGCAATGAAAATTCGCTGAGCAGCGTTCTGACAATTGCTTATCTGTGTACTATGCAGTATTACTTTAAGCCGGTAAGAGAGCTGCCGACGGGCCGAGGCTTTGCTGATTTTGTCTATATACCGCGACCGGAGTACAGGAATGACTACCCGGCTCTTGTAATAGAATTAAAGTGGAATAAAAGTGCCCGGACTGCAATGCAGCAGATAAAGGACAGAAAATATCCGTCATCGATATCAGATTATACAGGTGATATGCTGCTTGTAGGAATCAGCTATGACAAGGACAGCAAGAAGCACGAGTGCCTGATAGAAGCATGTACCTTACCTGAACTGCATTCTTAGAAAAAGCGTAAGAGAAAGTATATTGATATTGAACGTGAAAAACGTAAATATAGACTATATGAAGAACAGAAGGCACAAGTTGATATCGATATTGCTGGCGGCGGCGCTGTGCGGGGCTGCATTTCCGGCTGCGGTGCCGGAGACCGGCATCACGGCATATGCAGAGGATTACCACATAGGCGCAGCCGACTGGGAGTATGATGAGAACGGACGCGTGCGTGCGATATGGGATGAGGCCGCAGACAAAACCAGCTATATGCTCTATGTCTATCGCGGATCGGTCAGGTCGAGCAATCGTGTATATAAAAACAAAATAAAGGTTAATACACCGTATCATGATTTCAGCCTTACCATAGCAAAGTACGGCACAGGTACATATTACTATACCGTGTATCCTGTCAAGGGCGGTGCCGGCATGACGGTTACCTCCGGCGGCTTTGAGGTCGACAGCGACATGCTGACCGCAATTCGTGAGTACAGCAACTATAATTCCAAAAACGGCAAGAAAAATTCGTCCTCAATTAACTACGATACGCCTCTCGGCTGGACCATGCTGCCCGACGGCACCTGGAAATACCATCTGACCAAGACAAGCTATGCTAAAAACCAGTGGCTCAGAGTTAACGGCAAATGGTATTACTTCGGAGCCGATAGCATCATGCTGACAGGCTGGCAGAATATAGGCGGAAGGTATTTCTATTTTAATAAGGACGGAGACCTGTGGACAGGCGGCGGTCAGAGCAGTACGGCCTCTGCATCAGGTACAGCCGAGGCTAATGCCCAGACTATTCCTACCAATGTAACAACCGAGAAGCGTACGGTTACCACGGATAATGAAAACCACGTTTATACAGGCAAGACACAGTCGCTCAACAGCATTTCCATTACCTTTAAGGAGGACGAGACTGAGCCAGGCAAGGTGCGCCCTATGACTATAAATGTGCCCTCAAGCATCGAGATAGTAAGCTCAAGCTACAGCGTGCAGCCTGAAAACTGGATCCCGGGAACCAAGGTCAGCATAGTCATGACAGTCAAGGCCAAGGACAATTATCAGTTCGGAAACGGCATGAAGGTCGGCTGCTCGAACGGAACCTTCAAATCACAGTCGGGTGATGCATTTACCCGTACTCTTAAGTTCGAATATGTTGCCAAGACCAGACTGGCTAAGCCGCAGAGAGTATATCTCGACGGAAACAGCGTGATCAAATGGCAGGGTGTCAGCGGGGCTTCGCGCTACAGCGTAAGGATAAGCTATGATGAGGAGTATACCTACAATCCTGAGAGCGGCAGCAGTGATATGACCATCTATATCGATGAAGCCGATGACGAGACCAGATACAGCGGACGCAGCAGAAGCTATACTGTAAACAGTGCACAGTTTGATGCCTCACAGTATATGGATGTTGACGAGATCAAGGACGTTAAGTTCTATATTACTGCTATGGCGCCTTCGTCACGTTCGGCCTCATATCTCAATTCGGAGGTCACGGAATTTACTGCAGAGCAGGGCTCGGTGGAGTCCTCAACCGATGTGGGCTCTGTCACGACCAATAAAGAGGGCGCGATGGTCTATGTCGATTCCTCAGGTGACTATATAACAGGCTGGCAGGATCTGAACGGCGCCTGGTATTATTTCCAGAATAAGGGAAATGCTGTTACGGGCTGGAAGAAGATCGACAAGCGCTGGTATTATTTCGGCGAGGACAGCAAGATGGTTACAGGCTGGATACAGCTTGGCGATTACTGGTATTACCTCAATGAGGGCGGAGATGATACGCTGGGAGCTATGCTTACAGGCACGCAGACTATTAACGGCATGAGCTATTATCTTAATGAGAGTGAGTCAAACGGCATCCCGCTTGGTGCATGGATCGAACAGAGCGTACAGTAGCCGCCGGATGCAGCTTATGCTGTGCAGGTCTTTTTAACAGGACATATTATTATATAATTATATGCGGTCGGCAGCTTCAGGCATCCGGCCGCATCGTCATATTAAGCATTTTTTTTTGAAGATTGCCGCAGCACGGTGCGCAGCAATCTTGTACTAATAGGGGAAAATACTTTTGACTCAACATTTTTGCAGCAAGGCATGAAAGGGGAAGGTTCGTTCTAATGGATATAAGATACAGGGCTCTGGATAAGAGCATCCGCGATGCGGTTAAGGAGGAGCAGGTCAAGCTTGGTTATCGTAAAGAGGTGATCAGGCTCTATTATCCGGTGGAGTCGGTTAAGAGAATGCTGCATGCAGAGGAAGCAGAGCAGGAGCTTCTTAAAGGCTTTCTTGAGGCAGAGCACGATACGCTGGGCGATATAGCCGTGAGCCTCGACGGCGACAGGTACTGCTTCAGACTGCCGGAGGAGGCCTCGGAGTATATACATGAGCATACGCCGGACTATGGATTTCTCTATGACTTCATCGATGTTATAGGCAGGCACAGAAGCACTGTCGATGAGATATTAAGTGTATTTCGGAAGTATTCGGAGCATGTGCACACAGAGAGGCTTGACAACGGCGAATTTGACTGGCTGGTTTATTTTGAAGACAGTGAACCGGATGACTATCGCTACTGCCTTAAGGATGAGGGACATCACATAATCTATCACAGGTTTACGCCGGAGGATTATGAGGCACTTGGTATAAGCATGGTAAAGACATATTCGCATGAAGAAGCCTGGAGAGAGCTTGGCCTATGATATATGGATAGGACAATAAAACGGATATGCCGGGACTTTACTATTTGAAAGTCCCGGCATATCTTTGTTTACACATATCCATAGAAAACCACCCCTTAACTTTGAACCAATAGGAGTGGTATTTCTTCTCTTAGTTAAGTTCAACCCACCATGTGGAGAACTATTACTAATATAGCATAATGCTTTATGATATTCAAATGCGATTAATTCTGCATGTACCGCTTGCAGCTCTCGTCCTCCAGCTCTGTCATGCTCTGCAGACTGATGCCGATGGTGGAAATGTTGTGCAGCAGTGCTGTTGTGGCCGGTGCCAGTATGCCGGCAATACCGGATGCAATGAGTGCTGAGTTGAAGCTCATGATAAACTTATAGTTAAAGTCTATCCTGCGTGTAAGTGCACAGCTTAAACGGCGCAGACGTACAAGAGCATAGAGATCATCAGAGGATATGGTTATGTCTGCAATCTCACGTGCAATCGCAGCACCGGAGCTTATGGCTATTCCTACATCCGATGCAGAAAGAGCCGGAGAGTCATTTATGCCGTCACCGATCATTATAACCTTGCGGCCTGCCTCGTGCTCCTTGTGGATGAAGTTTGCCTTGTCCTCAGGAAGAACCTCAGCATAGAAATTATCAAGATCAAGCTTCTCAGCAACAGCAGCTGCGGTACGCTTGGAGTCACCTGTCATCATGACAAGGTTGGTGAAGCCTTCGCGGCGAAGCTCCCTGATAACTGCCGGAGCCTCAGCCTTGATAGGATCCTCGATGCATATAACGGCACAGAGCTTTCCTGACATAGCCATATAGAGCTGTGAATACTCTCCCGGGATGCTGTCGAACTTATCCTGCTCAGCCTCCGGAATCACACATTTCTCATCCTCAAATACGAAGTGATAGCTTCCGAGTACAACCTTTTCCCCGCCGACTCTGCCTGAGATGCCGTGAGCTACGACATATTCTACATCAGAATGGCACTCCTCATGGTTAAGACCGCGGACGAGAGCCTCATGAACAACAGCATTTGCCATAGAGTGAGGATAATGCTCCTCCAGGCAGGCTGCAATGCGGAGCATCTCATCGGCATTCTTGCCGTTAAAGCCCTCGACAGCTACTACATGCGGCTCAGAATGCGTAAGTGTTCCGGTCTTATCAAATACGATAGTATCGGCAGCTGCTACTGCCTCAAGGAATTTGCCGCCCTTAACTGTGATGGAGTCTGCACTGCATTCTCTCATAGCAGAAAGTACAGCTATCGGCATGGCGAGCTTAAGCGCACATGAGAAATCAACCATCAGGCAGGAGATTGCCTTGGCAGCGTTGCGTGTAAGCAGCCAGGTAAGACCGGCACCGAGGAAGCTGTACGGAACGAGCTTGTCTGCAAGATTTGCAGCGCTGTCCTCTGCGGCTGATTTAAGCTTCTCTGATTCCTCGATCATCTTAACGATGCGGTCGTAGCGGGCATCACCGGAGGTCTTGTCAATGCAGATAACGCATTCGCCCTCTTCAACAGTGGTTCCGGCATAGACATAGGAGCCTGCGGTCTTGACAACAGGCATGGACTCGCCTGTTATTGAGGCCTGATTGATGCTTGCCTCTCCGGATACGACTCTGCCGTCGCACGGTATCATATTGCTGGTGCGGACTACAAAGCAGTCGCCCTTTTTAAGCCTGCTGACCGGCATCAGTATATCCTCGCCGGTCTCTGTGCGCAGCCATACCTTATCTACGCCGAGAGACATGGTGGAGGCAAGGTCATCAACTGACTTCTTGTGGGTCCACTCCTCGAGTATCTCACCGATCTTCAGCAGGAACATTACAGAGCCTGCAGTATTGAAATCATTTCTTATTATGGATACACAGATTGCCGTTGCGTCAAGCACTGATACATTAAGCTTGAAGCTAAGCAGGGTCTTAAGTCCCTTGATTATATATTTGACAGCCTGGATTGATGTAAGCACCATCCTTACCGGAGCAGGAACCAGAAAACGCTTAAGGTAATGAAGACCTACGGTGTTAACCAGCTCATTCTGGTAAGTACGGCTTAATTCTCTGCCTGTATGTACAGGAACCAGCTCGGCGGCCTTTGCCTTGTCAAAGCTGAAGGATGTAAGCTCACGAAGAACCTCATCGCGAACTGCCTTAGCAGCAGCCTTATCTCTGCTGTCATAGTTATATCTGATGATGACATCCGAGGTACGGTCGAAGACGCTGACGGTCTTAACTCCCTTAATGCTGCGAAGTGTATACTCTACCAGGTCAGCCTTATCAAGAGTCATTCTGCCGGCGTTAAGATGTACGCGCAGACGTCCGTTTGTTTCATGAAGTATAATGCATTTCATGCGAAAAAATTCCTTATATATAATTATGCTGGGGTCAAAAGTATTATGACCGCAGCTGATACCAGATTGCGCTGAACTGAGTGCTCACGCAATCTTCAAAAACATTCATAATGGTATCATAATATAAATCAGGCAGGCATAGCGCCTGCCTGTACATTAAACCGGTCTGTTGTTAAGCCTCTGTTGTCTCAGTCTCTGAAGCCTCAGTCTCAGCCTCTGCGGTCTCAGCTGCGTCCTCAACAACCTCAGCTGCAGCAGCCTCAGCACGCTTCTCGTTGATGCCCTTAGCCTCAGCGAGGATATCGCCTGCAGTCTCGCGGACAGCAGTAACACCAGTCATGATCTCCTCCTTGGCACGAAGAACAGCTGCTGTGCTCTCTGCATATACCTTCTTGGCATCCTGGCTCTTAAGAATTGAAAGACCTGCTGTACCGAATAATACTCCGCCTACGAAAAATGCGGTCTTCTTAATGATCTTCTCTGTAATCATGGTTAAATCCTCCTGTAAAAATGAAAATGTTCTATAACAATACTGCGGTCTCTATACGCACTGTCGACCGCCTGTGTTTATCGTGTGCCTATAAGATAGCAGAGAAATTGCACAAAAGCAAATACAAAAAGAAGTACAAATCGTAAGTTTTATGCAACTTTTGTGAGCCTCCCGCAACGGATATTAACGTCCGCTAACACTTTATTTATGCGGAAAATGACTAAGTCACTCATTGTATGGCTTTAGTTAGCTTATGCATACATTATACATTATCTATGCATTAATCATGCATGACGCACAGCCATGTACGGCGATGCGCACGGATTTGCTTTGGGATTAGCTGCTTCGCAGCGTAATTCCCGCGTGTGAAACGCTTTAATCAGCGTTTATCTAAGCCGCAAACACCTGATTGTCGGCGCTATCTCCCTGCGGTCAGCGTTCCGCCTGCGGTGCTCCGCACGAGGAAATCCACGGTAATCTTGGCAAGCTCCTCGGGGGACTGCTTCATGCCTGTCCTGAACCAGTACTGCAGGAGGCTCACGCAGCCTCCGACAAGGAAGGAGTAGTAGGCATCAAATAGCTTAACGTCTATGCTTTTGATGATATCTCCCCAGTCATTTAAACAGCGTTCCTTAAGGAAGCTGTTCATGCTGTTTATGAATTTGATATCTCCGTTCTCACTGAGCAGTACTCTTACAAAATCAGCATTGTCCTTGCACATTGTGTATATGCTCCTGAAAAGTCTGTCCGGACGGTTGATAAACTCCTGTCCGGAGATTCCCTCGAACACGGATTCGAATTCCCTGAGCAGATCAAGCTCCGACTGCTCCAAGAGGTCAAAAACATCCTTATAATGAAGATAAAAGGTTCCGCGGTTTACATCTGCGAGCTCGGTAAGCTCCTTGAC
>CAVALT010000079.1:0-6856 GCA_963589455.1 Clostridiales bacterium | reverse complement strand
GGGGTCAGGGGTTCGAATCCCCTCATCTCCATTTTTTTTTGCACTGAAACAAGACTTGTTATGAGATTTTATGCTTGGACAGCATGGAGTCTCATAACAGGTAAATAATGATGCTGGGGTCAAAAGTCCTCTTGCAGGCAATAAAAGCTTCGGATTTTGAAGCCATTGACCTTGATATCATACAATCTGGATACTATAAGCTAAACCTCTGAAGCTTATTTCTTCGGGGGGGGTATAGCCGAGATGAATAATCTGAACAATGCTGAAGAGGTTAAAAGCCCGATCCTAAAATCAAATACCGTTGACCATTCAGATAGTTCAGTATCCGGGACCGAGGATGAAAGCAGACTTATAGATACAGCGCATGACATTGATGAGCTGATAGGCATGGGCAAGCGCAAGGTGCTTGTAGTCGAGGACGTTGAGCTTAACCGCGAGATCCTGGCCAATATACTCAGCGATGATTACGAGGTCATAACCGCGGAAAACGGCAAAATCGGTCTCGAGCTGCTTGAAGAGCATTACAGAGATCTTTCGATAGTACTTTTGGATATGTACATGCCGGTATGTGACGGTTTTGAATTCCTCAGGCGTTCGCGTGAGGATGCGCTGCTCGCCAGTGTTCCTGTCATGGTTACAACCGGAAGCGCAGGAGCACAGGACGAGGTAAGGTGTCTCGAGCTCGGTGCTTCTGACTTTATTACAAAGCCGTATAATGCGAGAGTGGTACTGAGCCGAATCAAGAGCATTATCAAGCTGCGTGAGTCGGATATTACACTTGCATCCATAGAGTATGATGATTCGACAGGCCTCTATACAGGACCGGCCTTTAAGCATTATGCAGAGAAGCTGCTGAAGGCTTCGGGCAGCGATCCCGTAGCTCTTGTTGTAACGGAGATTGAGAATCTGTCCCAGATCGAGGCTACATCGGGCATACGTTATGCAGAGGAAATAGTGCGGTTCTATGCTGAAGAGTTCAAAAAACTGGCACCCGGATCCATTGCATACAGAAAGGATAACCAGTTCTACTTCATGCTGAAGCATGAGGGCAGTGATCCGTCACAGTGTATTGCAGCGGCCAGAGAGATAGAAAAGAAGTCTCAGTACAGCGGACTTAATATTAAATACGGCTTCTATTACAATGTAGATAAGACAGTATCAGTTACAGAGCTGTGTGATCGTGTGCGGCTTACTGTTTCAAGCATCCGCGGTACATTTATAACAAATTATGCTGTATACAACAATGAGATCGCAAAGCAGCAGGAGGAGAAATACCATATCGAATCCGGTTTTGATGCAGCTGTGGCAAATGAAGAATTTGTTATATATCTGCAGCCTAAGTATGATGTTATAAGCGGAAGGATTGAATCTGCAGAAGCGCTGGTAAGATGGAAAAAGCCTGACGGCAGCATGGTCTCACCGGGAGCCTTTATACCGGTATATGAGGAAGACGGACTTATAGTAAGACTTGATGAGTATGTGTTTCGCAAGGTCTGCAGCATGCAGAAGGCACGTATTGCGGCAGGTCTTCCTGTAACAAGGATATCCATCAATCTGTCACGCATGACGCTTATAAATGAGAATGTCTCAGCCAAGTATTCGGCAATAGTAAAGGAATACGGCATTCCCTTTGATGCAATATCGATAGAGCTGACGGAATCCTTTGCAATGGAGAACACTAAGGTGGCAAAGCTTGCAGAGGGACTGGTTGATTCGGGCTTCAGACTTGATATGGATGATTTCGGATCGGGTTATTCCTCGATGTCAGGACTTGTAAGCCTTCCGTTCAGCGTTATCAAGCTGGATAAGTCGCTTACAGACAGGATAGGCGATCGCCGCGGAGAGATTATTATAGAATATGCTATAGTGATTGCGCATAAGCTGAATATGACGGTAGTTGCCGAGGGAGTTGAGGAGGAGGCTCAGGCTGATTTCCTTAAGACTGTCAACTGCGATGCCATACAGGGCTTCTATTACAGCAGACCGCTTCCGGCAGAGGATTTTAATAAGCTGCTTGAGAAGGAAGATAGGTGAAGATTTATACAAAACGTCCGGTGAACCTTGATTGAGGCTCACCGGACGTCTTTTTTGTTGTCTGCAGCTTGATTTTGAGTTGGGAAAATGCTGCTTAATCATCATTTCCCTAATCAGTATTTCCTTAAAGCAGCGGAATTATATAGGTAACCCATACATAGCTTATCGGCATGACTATAAGCATTGCAGGCAGCATATCGGCTATAGGAAACTCCTTTACCTTGGCTATGCGAAGACCTGTTGCAAGCAGTATAAAGCCGCCGCAGGCCTTGAAGTCATTGATCATGACGGGAGTTGTCAGCGGATATATAACACCGGCCAGCAGGAAGAGCAGACCGAATATGATGAACTGCGGTACAGCAATGATGGATGTTATCGGCCCGAGTGAGCATGCAAATATAATGGCTGTAAAAAAGTCAAGTATGGATTTGGACAGCAGTATGGTAACGCTGCCGGTCATGCCTGCATCAAGGGAACCGTATATGCCTGTTCCGCTTGAACAGAACAGCACCATGGCAGTTACGAAGAGGGATACATCAAGGCGTCTTCCGGATGAGCCGGAGAGGTCAGAGGGGCTGCCGGAAGCAGCTGCAGAGGAAAAAGAATCAGATGAGGCTGCATCAATATGGGAGGACTGGGTCTGCTCATGCTTTTCTTCCTCTTTATTTATAAGCTTCTGCAGAAAAAGTCCGAAATTGCTTATCAGATCACCAAGGTGAATGGCCAGTCCAATGGCAGTTCCGACTATTACTGCCATAATTACGGCAGGCATATTTTCCATAAGAATGATTGAGGATATGCCCATGCCGAGCGAGCAGATACCGAATATCGAGTTAAGTGATTTGACAAAACTGTCTGAGAGCCTGTTTCCCATGAGTGCTCCGATTACGCCGCCAAGCGCAACACAGACCACATTACAGATGATTCCTATCATATATATTCCCTTCCTGAGTGAAAATTGAGTAACTGTTTAGCACCTATCTCGAATTTGCTGCTTCGCAGCGCGAATCCGGCGTTTGAAACGCTTTGGTCAGCGTTTCTTAATGTATTGGCAAAATAGATAAAAAACGGATGCCAAATCTGTAAAATTATAACATAAAAGCCTTGCTGTAAGCGGGTTTTACGTAAAATTACGATATATAATATATATGGTAAAGGTATATATCTTGTATTTCAATATAGCAAAATAATCTGCTATTATTATGCCATCAGGAAGAGATAAATGCTTTCCCTTCCAGAAAATAAAAATATAATTGCATTTGGGCTTTTAATCCATTTACCCCAACAAAACAGGCATTACTGCAAAGTGCCTTACCCTTTCTATCCTTTAGTCTGAATGCATTATACTTTTGAATTAATAAAACAAGGCTCTTCGGTAGTCGCCATACTATCGAAGAGCCTTGTTTTTTGCTGCAGGATACACTGCAGGATAAAGATTGCCGCCCCCGCCGTTGCTGTGCTGCGTACCCGGATGAGAGTACAGAGCATGCAACAAAGAAAAGGCGGAGCGGTATGAAAAAGTGAGCAGCTTAATCCTTTGTTCTTTCAAACCGGACAGGGAAGTTATGATTTTCCGTTCAGAAGTATCCTTGTCATCTCATTCCAGTTATCCAGTACAATGCGTCCCATATCGCTGTCATAGAGAGTTCCGAGATTATGTTCTATGTGTTTACGACAGGTCTCAAGATCGCCGGAGCTGTTGATAATGTATCTGAGTATATTCTGATAGCCGCTGCTTGTGCCGGGCATGCGTCTTAAGGCACTCAGGTTTTTGTTGTTGTACATGTTGATGTCGGCATCCTGCTTCCAGTCGCTGACAGAACGGAAGCCGCCGCTTAAATAGCGCAGAGTGCTCTCTCCGTGAGCTATTGAAAGCTTATATTCTGCATTTTTATTATGATTGTCAATCCACCTGTGCATTTCTGCAAGGCGCATGCTTACGCTGCCCGGACAGTTGTGCAGGATAACTGTAAACTCATCTCCTCCTATACGGAAGCACTGGGCATCCTTGCCGACGGTTTCACGGATGCAGCGGGCCGCATTTACAATAAGCTCATCTCCTGCGTCATGTCCGTAGGTATCGTTATTGTATTTGAGTCCGTTCAGGTCAAGCATTATAAGCACGGCTGAGGCATAGCTTTCCGGGCTGCGGTCTATCTCAGCCAGCAGACTGTCGAAGGCCATACGGTTGCTGAGTCCTGTAAGTCCGTCGGTATTGGCAGCATTTTCCAGAAGATGCATGCGGTCGAGATCGTGCATATGATTGAGCCGTGCAGTGGTATTTGAAAATATCGATATGACGGCAATATATACAAAGATAACGGAAATTAGCGTCAGCTCGACTGCCCTGTACAGAGAGCCTATTCCGTAGGTATAGGCTATTATCGTTATAACAGTAGCGGCCATGGCACAGGCAAAGCCCAGAAAGAGTGCAAGGGAGGTTCTGCCCGGGGAGCTGCGGTAATCACGCCAGGTGCAGCTTAAGCAGACAGCATTGCTGAAGGCAATATACAGAAGACCCAGAGCAATAGTTTCATCGAGTCTCAGTATGCCGCCGATTGCAAGAATGATGCGCAGAAGCGTTACTCCGCAGTCCAACAGCAGCAGAAAGCGCAGTGAACGGTAAGTGCCCCTGCACATAAGCAGGGTATAAACAATTATTGCAACCGGGATAAACGGCAGCAATGAGTATGATATAAGCGCCGCAGCCTCGCTGCTGAGCGGAGTGAGCATGTACAGAGCTGAATCGCAGAAGGCCCAGCACATGAGTATGATGCTGAATACAAGCAGTATGGTAAGCTTTGCGTCATAGGTGTGTCTGAAAAGCATGTAGACTGACGATATCAGTATTATGCCTGAAAAAATCGTAAGCAGTATGAGATTGATCAGTGTGACGGATTCATAATGAAGTATATAGGAATTAATAAGATCAGAGCCGCCGCCATAGATCTTATCCGCGGAGCAGAAGCCGTCTGAATCCCTGTATATGGTATAGCTTAACTGCCTGACTGAGTCTGACGGCAGTCTTACTATATTTAGGCCCGTGACCATAAGGTAATCAGCAAGACCGCTGGTGTTGATGCTGTAGATCTCCTGCCCGTCAGCCCTGACAGAGACCGCCTGCCTCTGATTATTAAATATGAGTGAGCTTATATTGCCGTCATCCTGACTAAGCTCACGGGTCAGCACGAGGCAGTCCCCGTCAATAGCCTTTTTAAAGGGCAGGGAAATGTCTTCGTCGAGAACCTTTCCGTAGGAGTCACTCAGGGTCCAGCCGTCATTAAGTGATGTATAGCGCTCATTCTGCAGGTAAAAATTAGAGTTGCGAAGCCCGTATGCATATAAGGAAAGCACACAGAGAAGGGCAACGACCGCTGCAGTCAGCGCAGTAAGCATGTATGTGGTTGACAGGGCCTTTTTTTTATCCCTGAAAATGTTTTCAGACATTGTTTATATCCTGTGCGGTTTTATAAGGCAGATAACGGTGATGAACGGTACAATGCAGCATGCTGAGGTTGTACCGGCGGCAAAATACTCTGACATAGACATTATATCTGCATTTGATTGACATAATATAAGGAAACACTGATTAAATCAGTAATTCTTCAATTATAGTATAGCCGGCTGATGAACTCAAATTGTATTTACCTGCAAGCAGGCAATTCACATTGAAATGTGGCAGGTGCTAAACAGATACCATAATTTTTTTTCTTGACAGAGCCTGAGAGCAGTGATATAGTAACGCCTATAAAAACAGTAGGTTTACTGGTAAATACAAAAAAAGGAAACCGGGATGGCTCGGCTGCCGGAATATTTTAATAATCAGGAGATAAAGGCAATGAAAGTTTATGAGAAAATCACGGATCTTATCGGTTCTACACCGCTTGTTAAGCTTGGCAACTACTCCAGGAACAGAGGACTTGAAGCTAATGTCATTGCTAAGGTAGAGTTCTTCAACCCGGCCGGCAGTGTTAAGGACAGGATAGCCAAGGCTATGTTAGATGATGCTGAGGCTAAGGGCATACTTAAGCCTGGAGCTACCATCATTGAGCCGACAAGCGGCAATACAGGCATCGGCCTTGCATCCGTAGCGGCATCCAGAGGCTATAAGCTGATCCTTACCATGCCTGATACCATGAGCGTTGAGCGCCGTAATCTTCTTAAGGCATATGGTGCAGAGCTTGTGCTTACAGACGGTGTTAAGGGAATGAAGGGAGCTATTGCCAAGGCAGAGGAGCTTGCTGCGGCTACACCGGGAAGCTTTGTTCCAAGTCAGTTTACCAACAAGGTTAATCCGGCTGCACATAAGGCAAGCACAGGACCTGAGATCTGGAAGGATACCGACGGAAAGGTTGATATATTTGTAGCAGGTGTCGGCACAGGCGGAACAGTTACAGGTGTCGGCGAGTACCTTAAGGAGCAGAATCCTGAGGTTAAGGTATATGCAGTAGAGCCAGCAACCTCACCGGTTCTTTCAAAGGGCACAGCAGGACCGCATAAGATACAGGGTATAGGCGCAGGCTTCGTACCTGATACACTTAACACAAAGGTATATGATGAGGTTATTCCGGTAAGCAATGAGGATGCATTTGCCACAGGCAAGGCTGTAGCAAGAGAAGAGGGCATACTTGTAGGCATTTCTTCAGGTGCTGCACTCTATGCTGCCACAGAGCTGGCAAAGCGTCCGGAGAACAAGGGCAAGAACATAGTAGTGCTGCTTCCTGATACAGGTGAGCGCTATCTCTCAAGCCCGATGTTTGCAGACTGATTAGGAAATGCTGATTAAATCAGCATTTCCCTAAAAGCCTCCGGCGGATCGCAC
>CAVALT010000078.1:0-6875 GCA_963589455.1 Clostridiales bacterium | reverse complement strand
TATGCAAACCAGAAAAATGCAATAGCCGCTATGCTCTTTATTATCCTCATATCGAGATAATTTGAAAGGGCTGCGCCTACTCCGACTGCAAGCAGATTAAGCACTGCCGTTGCGGCCCAGGTTCCGATAAGTATATCCCTTACCTTATACTTACTTGTCATTGCTATCAGCAGGAGCTGGGTCTTATCCCCCATCTCAGCTATAAATATGGTTGCGAATACCAACGGAAATATGCTCATTTACTCCAATCTCCTCTTCCTGCCGTTACAGATCCACCAGCAATCCGACCGGTGCATGATCAGAGCCTAAAACATCCGTATATATAAATGAATCCTTAACCTTATCCTTCAGCTCCTCTGAGACTATAAAATAGTCTATACGCCAGCCTATGCCCTTAGCCCTCGCATTCATGCGGTATGACCACCAGCTGTATTCGATTTTGTCAGGATACAGCATGCGATAGCTGTCAATAAAGCCGGCCGCAAGCAGCTCGCTAAGCTTGGCTCTTTCTTCATCTGTAAAGCCAGCGTTGTGATGATTGGTCTTTGGGTTCTTAAGATCTATCGGTTCATGGGCAACATTCAGATCTCCGCAGTATATGACCGGCTTTTTCGCCTTGAGTGAGAGCATATACTCTCTCCAGGCATCCTCCCACTCCATGCGGTACGGAAGCCTCTGAAGCTCATTCTGCGAATTTGGCACATATACAGTCACCAGATAATGATCCTCGAATTCGAGACATACCGAGCGGCCCTCATGATTATGCTGATCATCAGGAAGACCTATTGTAACATTTACCGGCTCATGCCTCGTATATATGGCAGTACCGGAATATCCCTTTTTATCTGCATAATCCCAATAGCTTTTATAGCCTTCAAACTCCAGATCTATCTGCCCCTGCTGCAGCTTTGTCTCCTGCAGACAGAATGCATCCGCCTGCTCCTTCTCAAAAAACTCCGCAAAGCCCTTGCCTGCAGCTGCGCGGAGTCCGTTAACATTCCATGATATGTATTTTTTCATAAATCAGTACCCGTAGAAATTGACAGCGAGCTTTTCATCATAATATATGCTGCCGGTATCTGTCAGCTTAAGACCACTGTTCTCCTCCTTGTCTATAATCGCAGCCTCACAGTTGTAAGGAACATGCGGATGTCTGAAATAATCCTTGTCCTCCGGATAGAAGAATCTCGACAGTATGCACCGGATAGTACAGCCGTGGGTCAGCAGAAGTATGGTGGAATCAGCATATTCCGGATTGACAGCAAGCTCATCTATGAACTCATTGCTGCGCTTTATAACATTGCGAAGCGGTTCTCCGCCCTCCGGCACATAGGTTCCGTCAGGTCTCAGATAAAAATCATCAAAATCCGCCTTGTTTACTTCGCCGTATTCAATACGGCTGTGCAGTCCCTCCCATACTCCGAAGCCTATCTCCTTAAGTCTTTCATCGATTATCGGTCCGGTTCCGTGCTCCAGAAAATAAGGATTGTTTGCAAGCACTATAGCTGCGGTCTCGCAGGCGCGAGAGAGCGGACTGGTAAAGCAGTAATCAAACTTGATATCCGACATGCCCTGTCCGGCTAAGGCTGCAAGCCTGATGCCGCTTTTATTCAAATGTATATCCGTATGACCCTGGATACGTCTCTGACGGTTCCAGTCAGTCTCAGAATGTCTCATTATATATAATCTCATAAAATTTTTATCCCAATATCTTTACTATTATTTAAGGCCGAAGTAGCTGTTGATTCCTGCGAGCAGTCCGTCTGCCTCCTGCTTAAGTATGCTCTCTGAATGATTTGAGCACTGATTGCCAAGCTCAATGTCTACAGATGGTATGGTGCTGTACGAGGTCTGGGTAAGATCCATGTCAAGTGCGCCTGAATTCCATACCTTCATGCCCTGAGCCTTAAGTCCTGCTACGAGCGCATTTCCCAGTGCTTCATGCTGCTGCCAGTGCGATGCCACCGGCTCCATGCTCTTAAGTCCGTCAGGAACTGACATATAAAATACACCCTTGATTGATGACAGTCCGTCGCTGTCCCAGTGTAAAGCTATATGGATATCGGCTGTATTGTTTGCAATGACCGTTCTTGCGATATTGTCAAGCTGAACATCCGTGTCATTGCGTATCATCAGCACATCGTAGCCTGCTGCAAGGAGCTTATCCTTAAGTATGCGTGCCATCTGCAGAGTTACCGTGGCTTCTGCAGTGCCGTCATTAAAGGTCATGCCGGAGGAAACAGCTGTTGCCTTAACTGCACCGGCAGCCGTGGAGCCTCCTGTAAGCTTGGCTGTTTTATCAGGATGACAATAGGTTTTAACGCTTGAACCGCCCTTTGTTCCATGTCCTGCATTGACCGCTACGATCTTATTCTTACGATTGGAGGATGCGGTATACATTACTGCCTTTCCGCTGTTTATAGCCGAATAGTCAGCATACTTCCATGCACTGCTTAGGCCTATCTGATCCCCGTTTTTATAACCGTTTTTTGTAACTGCACTGCCGGAAGCCGCGGCCTGAGCTGTACTCTGTGCAGTGCTTCCCGTGCCTGTGCTCTGCTGAGCAGCGGTCTGTGCCGCCGTGCCCTGAGTTCCTCCGTTTACAGCCTGCACTGCCTGTGCTGCTCCCTGTACAGTTCCCGGTGCAGCTGCAAGCTCTACCTTATTATTTTTGCTTACTGTCTGTGTGCTGGAATCCGGTGCAGACTGAGTCTCCAGGGTCGAGCTCTGTGCTCCTGGTCCTGTCTGTGACCTCTGCTGTATACCAGGTGCATACATCACACCTGTATCTGCATAGCTCTCCACATTATATGACAAGCCCATATCAGCTGCTGCGATTCCGAGCAGCAGTGCTCCTATTACTGCTATTCTGTTCTTTTTCATTGTATGCCGTATGATCATGTGGATAAATATACCTGCAATGACCGTTTCCTTTCTTTAAAGCTTTCCTCAGATAAAAATGATGTTAGGTTCAAAAGAATTTTGCCCCTGGTATCATTATGTTTAGCACCCATCTCGAATTTGCTGCGCAAATCCTCGATGCAGCTGGCCAGAGGCCCTTCGGGCCTTGGCCAATTTCCACACATCTTCATAAATTTGTCTGCGAGCAGTCAGTTTACGAAGATGTGTGGAAGGTGCTATACAGATGCCAGGTTGAAAAATATAAGAACTATGATTCCGAGCACGATACGATAATAACCAAACAAGGTAAAATCATGCCTGCGGATATATTTCATAAGGAATTTTATCGTATACATTGCCACAAGAAATGCTATAAGCATTGCAAAGAGCAGTATAAAGATCTGTGTTCCTGTAAAGCCAAGTCCGTGCTTGACTATCTTAAGCAGTCCTGCTCCGAACATGACCGGTATGCCAAGGTAAAATGAAAATTCCGCCGACACAGCTCTCGAGCAGCCTAAAAGCATGGCTCCGAGTATGGTTGCTCCGGAACGTGAGGTTCCAGGAATCAGAGAGAGACACTGGAAAAGTCCGATCAGAACCGCAGTCTTATAGCTGAGCTTTTCCGTGGTATTAATCGGAAAGCGTCTGTTTCTGTTTCGTGCCTCAAGTACTATGAAGAGTATGCCGTAGATAATCAGAGTTGCTGCTATTATGTTCGGCGTGCTCAGATATTCATCGAGTATATCATTTAAAGGAAGTCCTATAACTGCAGCCGGTATGCATGCAATAATAATCTTGAACCACAGTGAGATAATGCTCTGCCTCTCACCTCGGCTGTTTGCCGATGAAAACGGCCACAGCTTATCCCAGTACAGAAGCACTACTGCCAGTATCGCACCAATCTGAATTACGACCTTAAAGACATTCCAGAAGTCCTCTGGCTGGTCAAGCTGTACAAGCTCCTGCACAAGTATAAGATGTCCTGTTGATGATATCGGCAGCCACTCGGTAAAGCCCTCAACTATACCAAACAACACTACCTTAAGCAGCTCTAAAAAATCCATTATAATCCCCTTCTGTTATGTCTTTTTTCTCTAACATTCCTGATTCAGGTGCAGTCCGGCCTCAGATATCCGGAATCTGCCAGTCTATCGGCTCAAGCCCGTTTTGCTTCAGATATTCATTGCACTGCACAAAATGCCCGCAGCCGAAAAAGCCTCTTGACGCTGAAAGCGGACTCGGATGTGCAGCCTTCAGAACAAGATGCTTCGGGTTGTTCAGCATCCTTGCCTTGTCCTGTGCCGGTCTTCCCCAGAGCATGAACACCATAGGCCTGTCTGCTTCATTAAGGCGTCTTATTACTGCATCAGTGAACTGCTCCCAGCCTATCCCTCTGTGGGAAAAGGCCTGATGAGCTCTTACCGTCAGAACGGTATTAAGCAGCAGCACGCCCTGCTCTGCCCAGTAGTTAAGATATCCGTTATTAGGTATCTTAAGACCAAGCTCAGCATTAAGCTCCTTGTATATATTTACAAGGGACGGCGGCGTATCGGTGCCTGGCTTCACAGAAAAGCACAGTCCGTGTGCCTGTCCATCATTATGGTATGGGTCCTGCCCGAGTATAACCACCTTAACCTTCTCAAATGGAGTCAGGTTAAAGGCATTGAACATATCAGAAGCTGCCGGAAAAACCTTTGTCTGCCCATACTCCTCCCTAAGCCTGTTGTACAGCTCCCGGTAATATGGCTTTGCGAATTCGTCCTTCAGTACATCCTTCCAGTCATTTGTAATCATAGCATTATTTGTCTCTTCATAAAAGTGCTGTATATTATTCTGCGTGCAACCGTCCTGCCGGTAAGCTGAGTCAGTGCCCGTGCATAGAGCTCCAGCTGCAGCCTGTAGTGTTCTCTGAGCTCCTCCTCGCTCTGTACTCTGTCGGTTTTATAATCGATGAGGGAAATGCTTCCGTCCTTTTCTTCTATATAAGCATCAATTATACCCTGCAGCAGCTGAAGCTCATCCGAATCCTGCTCGGCCTTCAGCTCTCTTGCAGGTACACCTATCATAAAATGCTGCTCACGCCTCAGGCTTCCCTCTGCCGCAGCCTCTCTCATATGTGCTGCAAGCTCTGTTTCAAGGAAATCCTTAATCGCTCTTCTGTCCAGAAGCTTAAGCTCAGACTCTGACATTTTACCGCATTTTTCAAGATACTGCAGATTTTCCTCTGTATTGAGGCTGTAATCTAAAAGCTGCATTGCCCTGTGAAATGCTGTTCCGCGTCCGGCTCCGCCTTTTGAGCTGTGCATTTTACCGTTTATATCATCTTCAAGCGCGCCGCTATTACCGCTGTTGCCACTATTATTGCTGTTGCTGGTGCTGTTACTGCCGTTGCTGCTCTCTGACGTACTGCTGTTATCGCATCCTTTTCCGGTACGGCTGTTGCTGCGGGAAATGCTGTCTCTGCCGATTCTGCTGCCGATGCCGTCTGAAGCAAGGTCATCCATGAGACCGATTTCAAATTCAGCTCCGTCATCAGCATCATATTCATTTGTGCTGTCAGCTTCTTCTGCCTGTCCCTTAAGCTCTGATACCGAAAGCTTCGGCTTAAGCCTTGTTTCTGCATCATGTGCATAATGGCTTTCAAAGAGCCTTACAAGCTTCTCCTCATAGCCGCCTCCCGATGAAGTATCGAGTGCGGCATTTACAGCATCTATCCTGATTTCCGTATCAAGCTCCCTGCAAAGGACCGCCTTTCTTGACTCTGTAAGCCCGGCTCTGTCAAATACTCTGATATTAAAGGCCCTGCGGTCATCTCCTGCAGCCATAAGCATCATATCCAGATAATTGCCAAGTCCTGCGATTACCTGCTTCGGAAGCTTTCCGCGTTTATCCAGCACGCTTTTCAGCATGCTGCCTCTGCCGGCAATATCAGCAGCCTTTTCCGCTGCTGTTTCCGTTCCCGCTTTGCTGACCGAGCCCTGTTTGGTTCCCGTGACTATCAGCTTTTCCTTAGCTCTGGTCATTGCCACATAGAGGAGTCTCTGAAGCTCTCCTGTATCCTCCTCCTTATTCTTAAGCTTAAGCACTGCTTTTTTCAGGCTGGGATACTTCAGTCCAAGCTCAGTATCAATATAATCCGAGGCAATACCAAGCTCATTGTCAGCCATAATATCGCTCTCCTCCCTGCCCTTTCTGCTGAAGGAATCACCTGTACGGCTTAAAAATACTATCGGATATTCCAGGCCCTTGGAGCCGTGTATGGTCATTATCCGTACATTATCCTCAGCTCCTGCGGCATCCGGCGCAGAGCCGTCATCATGGCGGTTTTTAAGCAGCTGCTCGACATAGCGTGTAAAATTATAGAGTCCCTTCATACCTGTGCCGGCATAGCTTTCAGCAAGCTGTGCAAGCTTATCGAGATTTTTCCTTCGCACACTGCCAAGCGGCATTGCCGTGACATAATTATAATAGCCGGTTTCATCATAGATACGATAGAGCAGTCTGTGCACCGGCATGATTCCTGACAGCTGCCTGTAGTGCTTAAGGCTCTCTGTAAATGCTCTGACCCGCGGTTCATGCTCTGCTGCACAGCATACCGCATTATAGAAGTCATCACGACTCTCAGCTCTGAGATCTATACGATTCTCGCTGTCAGTGTCTGAATCTCTGTCATCCCCGGCTGCCTCTGCATTTTTATCGCCTGCTTCGGCTTCGGCAGCGTCTGCATATGCATCTGCGGCAGCCGCTTCTTCTGTTGCTTCTTCTTTTGCTGCTGTTGCATTTTCAACTTCTGCCGCTGTTTCTGCTGCTTCTGTCGCTGCTTCTGCCGCTTTACGTTCAGCGTACCGTGCCTTTATCAAAGCCAGCTCATCATCAGTAAAGCCGTACATCGGACTCCGCATGACTGAGGCCAGAGGAATATCCTGATGAGGATTATCTATTATGTTAAGCATGGCAAGACTTATATCGACCTC
>CAVALT010000077.1:4793-6937 GCA_963589455.1 Clostridiales bacterium | reverse complement strand
TTATGGAAATGCTGATTAAATCAGCATTTCCATAATAGCCTCCGGCGGATCGCACGGATTTACAAGGAAATTTGCTGCTTCACAGCATAAATCCGGCGTGGGAAACGCTTTAATCAGCGTTTCCTTAATCGGCGTTTCCTTATAATAAAGATGATTCAGTGTCGGTCAAGGCACAAAGCTCCTCTGAACCGTCACATCGCGCTTCGCAAATCGATACGGCGATGTGATACTAAACAACTGCCACATTTTTAAAAAAATATATGCATGTTAAAAATAAATCCTGCAGTACAGGATATCATGATTTTTATGGACTGCTGACTGTTGTATCGGCAGTCCTGTTTTTTATATTTCTGCTGTTGAAGCCATATTATCTCAGGCCGTCCGGGTCAATTGGAGCGGCGGATTTTTGCCTTGCAGCCTCCGGCGTGGTTATGGCTGCGGCCTGCATGACAAAGCTTATGATGCCGCCGGAAAAAATGCCGGAGCAGGCTTTAAAAAATGTTGGTGCCGGCAGTGATTTATCAATAAGAACAGATAAGTGCCGTCTCAGCATAGGAAAACTGTCAGGGAACTTTTTATATAAGCAGGATATCTGTCTGTATCTGTTTCTGATCTTTGTTATTGCTGTCAACGGCGTCTATGCACATATATACAGCTCCACTGAGTATATAAAGTATTCTGTATACTGGGTGTATAACGTTTTTGCCGTGTGGACGTACAGAAGGCTGAGAGATACTGATATACGCATTGAAATATGCGGACGGAAGCCGGATTTTGAAGCTGTTGTATGCTGGGTGCTTGAGCTTGATATATTCATACAGCTTCTGATATATATTTCCGGAAAAGGCAGACTCTTTATCGAATACTGGGGAGCTGTCAGATATATGGGCAGCTTTAATGATCCGAATCAGCTGGCCTTCTTTATGTTTGCAGCATTTCTTATTATATTCAGCATTACGTCCGGAAGAGGAAGGAAAATAAAGGACAACGCAGCATGCTTCGTGGAAAATGAAGCGGTCGGCCGGTCAGGAGTTTGTTCTGACACAATAGAATCCTGTTCTGGCATAATAAGAGCCTGTTCAGGCACAATAAAATTATGTGCAGTATCGGTCAGGACAGCAGTCTGCGCATATCCAAAGGAAATAGCGGCCGTCGGAGCAGCAGTATTTATAATAGTCAAATCAAAATCCACCGGCATCATGCTTGGAGTGCTGGTATTTGCTGTACTCCTGTGGTGCTGTTCTGTATTTAAGCTCCTGAAAAACGGATACATTTCACGAAAAGCGCTTATTGCAGCCGCTGTGCTTGTTCTTGTATGTGCGGCAGTGCTGCTCAGGCTGATATGGCCGTCTGCGGATTTTAATGTGCAGAAAATGGAATACAACACGCTTACGCGCATACAGGAAAAGCTGTGGAAACTTTCACAGAACGGGTTTTTAGGCTTCTTTATTGACCGCGGCGCTGATAAACTGATGGCCTTTCCGCAGTATATGCTGTACGGGGCAGGTGAAGGCGGCTTTGACAGATTTACACTTCTGAACGGAGAAATCAACGAGCTGCATTCAAGTCCGCTGAGCATATTGTTCTGCTATGGCTGTATTCCGGCCTTGCTGATGCTTATATGGTGCATACGCGGAATCAGGAACAAAAATGCATGGCAGCTTTGTGCAGAGGCGGCACTCATTGCAGAAAGTCTTACACTGATAAACTATCGTCAGCCTATGTTCTGGTTTTTGCTATTTTGATTCTTTTGTTTGAAACGGTTGTATGCTATACTTATTTAGCAAAAAAAAGGTCTATTGCTGATACAGTGCTGGAAACATCTGACACTGACGGCATTTAGTTATAAAGAGGAGATATTATGTCAAACTGCGCAATAGTAGGCATTAACTGGGGAGATGAGGGCAAAGGCCGCATGGTCGACCTCCTTACAGAGGACTATGATATTGTAGTCAGATTTCAGGGCGGCGGCAATGCAGGCCATACAGTAATCAATGACAAGGGCAAATTTGCTCTGCATCTGCTTCCGTCAGGTATATTCAGAGACGGTACAGCCAACGTGCTCGGCAACGGAGTAGCACTTGACCTTGAGAATCTCTGGAAGGAGATGGAGACGGTGACATCTCAGGGCGTTGCCATTACAC
>CAVALT010000077.1:3723-4783 GCA_963589455.1 Clostridiales bacterium | reverse complement strand
TACACCGGACAATCTTAAGATAAGTGACAGGGCATCCCTGCTGCTTCCGTGGCATCGTGATCTTGACGGCCTTGAGGAGGCCAGACTTGCAGATAAGAAGTTCGGATCAACCAAGCAGGGTATTGCACCGTTTTATTCAGACAAATATCAGAAGAAGACCATACTTGCAGGAGAGCTCTTTTATCCTGAGCATCTTAAGGAACATGCAAAGGATCTTATGGAGTGGAAGAACCTTACGCTGACAGGGGTTTACGGAGCAAAGCCGTATACACTTGATCAGATTATGGACTGGCTCAATGAATATGGTTCAAAGCTTAAGCCTTACATCTGTGATACCGGACGCTTCCTGGAGGAGTCACAGGCAGCAGGCAAAAAGATTCTGTTTGAGGCACAGCTGGGTGCACTCCGTGATCTTGATTACGGCATCCATCCTATGACAACCTCGTCTAATACCTTATCGTCCTATGCTCCGGTAGGCTCAGGCTTCCCGGCAGCAAGGATAGACCGTGTAGTAGGCGTAGTTAAGGCATATTCCTCATGCGTCGGCGAGGGTCCATTTACCTGCGAGTGGTTTGGAGATGAGGCAGAGGAGCTCAGACAGGCAGGAGGAGAGTACGGAGCAAAGACAGGCAGACCGCGCCGCGTAGGACCTATCGATATAGTTGCCACACGCTACGGAGTCAGAAAGCAGGCAGCTACGGAAATTGCTCTCACCAAGCTCGATGTCATGAGCTACATGGATGAGATTCCGATCTGTGATAAATATATTGTCAACGGAGAGGAGTCTGATGAGTTCCCATTCCCTGTACTGCTTGATGAGGCTAAGCCGGTATTTAAGACCATGCCGGGCTGGAAGTGCGACATTTCAGGGGTAAGAAGCTTTGAGGAGCTGCCAAAGGCCGCACAGGATTATGTGCTTTATGTTGAGCAGGCAATAGGCTGCCGCATCTCATATGTCTCAGTCGGAGCTGAGAGAGAAGCTATTATAGTAAGATAAAATAAAAACACCGGAGACAATTTTATATGAAACTGTCATTCCGGTGTTTTGCTGATTTTCAGG
>CAVALT010000077.1:0-3687 GCA_963589455.1 Clostridiales bacterium | reverse complement strand
AATAATAAGTATGAATCACCGCTGTCACAGAGATATGCATCAGACTATATGCTTGAGCTTTTTTCGGCTGATACAAGATATCAGACCTGGCGCAGACTCTGGATTGCACTTGCCGAGGCTGAGCATGAGTTAGGCCTTCCGGTAAGCGAGGAGCAGGTTGAGGAGCTCAAGGCTCATGTAACCGATATTGATTACGATGTTGTCAGAGCCCGTGAGAAGGAAGTGCGCCATGATGTTATGGCACATGTATATGCCTATGGCAAGGTTGCTCCTAAGGCGGCAGGAATCATACATCTTGGTGCGACAAGCTGCTATGTAACCGATAATGCCGATCTTATCATTTACAGAGACGGTCTTCTCCACATAAGAAAGCAGCTTGTTAATGTAATAGCTTCACTTGCAAAATTTGCAGACAGATATAAGGCACTTCCGACACTTGGATATACACATTATCAGCCGGCTCAGCTTGTTACGGCAGGCAAGAGAGCAAGCCTCTGGATACAGGATTTTGTTTCTGATCTTGATGAGCTTGATCATGTTATCAATAACATGAAGCTGCTCGGCTGCCGCGGAACCACGGGTACAGAAGCAAGCTTTATGGATCTTTATGACGGAGATGAATCCTAGATCAGCAGGATGAATGAGCTTATATGCGAAAAGTTCGGCTTTGATGCAGTATTTGATGTATGCGGACAGACCTATCCGAGAAAGCAGGATTCGCGCATTCTGAATGCACTTTCATCAATAGCACAGAGCTGCTATCGCATGGCTAATGATATACGTCTCCTTCAGCATGACAGACAGATTGATGAGCCGTTCGAGGAGAATCAGATAGGCTCCTCAGCTATGCCGTATAAGCGCAATCCTATGCGCTGCGAGCGTATATGCTCACTTTCAAGATATCTTATGGCAGATGCCATGAATGCACCTATGACTGCATCTGTTCAGTGGCTTGAGAGGACACTTGATGATTCTGCAAACCGCCGCATTTCCCTTCCGGAGGGCTTCCTTTGTGCTGATGCGATTCTTATTATTGCGGGAAATGTTGCAGCAGGCATGAGAGTCAATGAGAAGGTAATCGAGAGCGCAGTTATGGAATATCTGCCGTTTATCGCAACCGAGAACATAATGATGGAGGCAGTTAAGAGAGGCGGAGACAGACAGGAGCTGCATGAGATAATCAGAGGCTGCACCATGAAGGCAACCGCACGCATGAAGAACGGAGAGAAGGGCGGTCTGCTGGAGCTGCTTGCAGCAGAGCCAAAGCTTGGCCTTAAGGATGGTGAGCTCAATGAGATCCTGGAGCCGTCAAAGTATATCGGACGCTGCCCGCAGCAGGTTGAAGCTTATCTTGATAAGCTTGCTCCGATCATTGCAGAGGCAACAGGAGAGACTGCAGTTATTAATATCTGATGATACCGGGGTCAGAGGCTTTTGACTTCAACAGCAGCTGACATTGGATATACCTAAGGAAAAAAGGATAGATTACGTGCGGATGCATTTTCCGTACAGGAAAAAGGACAGGGTAATAATATGACACAGACAGCTGGTACATTCCGCGGTGATGACAAGTATGTTGCATCTGAGGATCTGCTTACAACGGTTAATATAGCTATGGCTCTTCAGAAGCCGCTTCTGGTTAAGGGAGAGCCGGGCACCGGCAAGACCAAGCTTGCCGAGGCCGTAGCACATGCACTTGGCAAGAAGCTCATTATCTGGAACATCAAATCCACTACCAAGGCCCAGGACGGTCTTTATGTATACGATGTTGTACAGAGACTTTATGACAGCCAGTTCGGCACACACGGAGTAGATGATATTGCTCACTATATTAAGCTTGGCAAGCTGGGAGAGGCATTTACGGCTGACGAGCAGGTTGTACTGCTTATTGATGAGATAGATAAGGCTGATATAGAGTTCCCCAACGATCTTCTCTGGGAGCTTGATCAGATGGAGTTTAATATTCCTGAGACCGGAGAAAATATCAAGGCTAAAAACAGACCGGTAGTTATTATTACCTCTAATGCAGAGAAGGAGCTGCCGGATGCCTTCCTGAGGAGATGCATATTCCATTATATTGAGTTCCCTGACAGAGAGCAGATGGAGAACATAATAAAGGTTCATTTTGATAAGCTTGATGAAAAGCTTGTCAATCAGGCCCTTACAGCATTTTACGTGCTCAGAGAGATGCGCGGCATTGATAAGAAGCCGAGCACATCCGAGCTTATAGACTGGATCAGAGCACTCAGCGTAAGCGGAGTGGACCCAAAGCTTATCGAGACCAAGATACCGTATATCGGCGTACTGCTTAAAAAGGACAAGGATATCAATACCGTTAAAAAGGCCGGAATCTGAAGGCTTAAGGGTAAGCGATTATGTTTCTTGAATTTTTTTACACGTTAAGAAAAAACGGGCTGGATGTTTCGCTGAATGAATGGATGACCCTTATGGAGGCGCTTGAGAAGGGCCTGCATGATCAGAGCTTTACAGGCTTTTATTATCTTGCCAGGGCTATAGTGGTCAAATCCGAGGTCGAATTTGATAAATTCGACCAGACCTTTGCGGAGGTATTTAAGGGTGTGCCTTATGAGGGACCGGTGCCTGACGAGGTTATGAAATGGCTGCTTAATCCGAAGGAGGATCTGCATAATGACTTCTCTGAGGATATGAAGCAGGCCTTCAAGGATCAGAAATTCGAGGATCTTCTTAAGAAAATGGAGGAGACTCTGAAGAAGCAGGACGGTGAACATAACGGTGGAACCAAGTGGGTAGGAACGCAGGGACGCACCGGCTACGGCAACAGCGGATGGTTTCCGAACGGAATACGTATCGGCGGTGAAGGCATGCACAGAACTGCAATGTCTGTTGCAACCGAACGAAAGTTCAGAGACTTTCGCACCGACAAGGTGCTCGACAATAGATCCTATCAGGTTGCCTTCCGCAAGCTGAGACAGTTCAGCACAGATGATCCAAATGCGGAAAAGGAGCTGGATATTGACGGAACCATAGAGGATACCGGCAATAATGCAGGCCTGCTTAAGATCCGCATGAAAAATCCGCGCAAGAATGCCGTTAAGCTTATCATGCTTATGGACAGCGGCGGATCGATGGACTGGTATTCCAGGATGTGTACGACCCTGTTCCAGGCTGCAACCAAATCCAATTTCTTTAAGGAGCTGCATACATATTATTTCCATAACTGTATATATGACAAGCTGTATACGACTCCGGAGCTGTTCGGAAAGGACAGCGTGACAACGGACTGGCTGCTGAGCAATTTCGGAAGCGAATATAAGGTCATAATAGTCAGCGACGCCGCTATGAATCCAAATGAGCTCATGGACCGGAGATATGACTGGCGAACACGTTCATATGATGAAAACACAGGCCTTGACAGACTGCTGAGCTTTAAGTCTCAGTACCCGTATCTGATCTGGCTAAACCCAGAGCCGCTCCCAACCAGCTACGGCTACTGGTCCCAGACCCACATGAAGCTCGCAGAGATATTCAACATGTACGACCTGTCGGTAGACGGATTGGAAAAAGGCATAAAAGCCCTGATGGCAAGGAAGTAAGCATATTAGCGTTCAGCATCTTTCCCGAGTATATACGCATTTGACTGATAGCAGGCAAATGCGTATATACTCGGGAAAGCCATACAGGAGGCGAAGCCGCCTGTATGCGGAT
>CAVALT010000076.1:0-6938 GCA_963589455.1 Clostridiales bacterium | reverse complement strand
CATAAGTCTTGTCTGCAGCTGCAGCACCGTCTGATGCTGCTCGCCGGTCTTAAGATAGGCCGGCGCAAGCGCCGAATTGTCCTCGGCAGTAGTAACATCCTCAAGCACCGGCAGGAGCTCACCGTCAAGATTCATGCCTATAACCGGCTCTGTCTCCTCTGCATTATCATTTTCTATAGATAAAACCGTCTCCTCGCCGGACTCCTGTGTTCCCTCCGATGTGCTGCTGTTTCCCGCCGTGCATGCTGTAAGTGCACAGACTGAAGCCAATGTAAATGCTGCCAGCTTCAATTTTCCTTTATTTGCCAGAATCACCTGTTTAGCGTCCTTTCCTTCTTGATCTTCTTCCTGATTTTGCCCGGGATCTTTTATTCAGCTCAAGATCCAGATATATCTGCTGAGTGCCCGTCATATCCTTATTGCGCCTCATTCTTGCGGCTCTGCGTCGTGCGCGCTCCTCAGCTCTCTTTTTATCCTTAAGTGTGTTGTATACGATAAGCAGTATCAGCAGCAGTATTGCTGCACCGGCTGCGATGCCTGCCTTCTTTATTATATCTGACCAGCCTCCGTTATTACGTGAGCCTTTATCAGCTGAATCCATTCCGTCTGCGGCTGCATTTTCCGCTACAGAAATGCCATTATCTCCGCTCTGAGCATCAATACCGGACTCTGCATCACCTGACACAGCCTTTCCTGACTCATCTGCGCCGGTTTCTGACTGCTCTGATATCTGAGCATCTACATTGGTTGCATTGCCCTCTGCAGCCTGTGCTGACTCTGACAGAGCGGTATCTGTCTCACCATCCGAAGCAGTGCCGCCGTTTTCATCCGAAGCCTGAGCCGAAGCTGCTGCCTCGGACTCCGCTGCCGCAGCTGCTGCAGCCTCCTTCTCTGCCCTGGTCTGAACACCGAGTGCTCTTGCAAGCAGTGAATCCTCCTTTGCCGCAGCATAGAGCTCGCTTCCGTCTCCTATATTAATAAGCTGAAGCTCTGCTCTGCCGACCGTTCTGTCCCCGTAGCTGAATACAAGCTCCGCCTTTTCGTTGCCGTCCGCATCGCTGCTTATATCAAGGCTCTTCTTAACCTCAACATAGCTTCCGCCCTTCGGAATCGTAATGCGTGTATCCTCATCTATGCCAAGTGTCTTGGAATCAAGCATGTTGACTCCCCCGATACGGAAATCAGAGGCAATAAGCGAATTGGCATCATCGTAATCATTTACCTTAAGAGAGGTGAAATTAGCGAAGCCAAAGTCCATCAGACGTCTTGTATCATTGTAGTGATTGGCATGTGCATTAAGTACGCAGGTCACAAGCGTCATATCTCCGCGTTTAACAGCTGTAACCAGTGTATTGCCTGCCGTCATGGTATATCCCGTCTTGCCGGCAATGGTTCCGCTGTAATACTGGCTTGAGTTGCGCTTAAGCATAGCATGCTTAGCATATACAGTGTTCCACGGATCATTGGCATCCGGATAGCGCTTTATCGGTGCATGGGTCCAGTAGGTATGACTCTCTATATCAAGGAAGGTACTGTTCTTTACGGCAGCCGCGAGTATGCGGCACATATCATGCGCGGTAACATAATGATTGGAATCGGTAAGTCCTGAAGGGTTATTAAAATGTGTCCCCGTGCAGCCAAGCTCCCTGGCCTTATTGTTCATCATCACTATGAACACATCCCTGTCGCTCATTCCTTCAGTCTTAAGCTCAGGATGCTTGGCTCCTACATGCTCAGCCAGCGCATTTGCAACCTCATTAGCTGACTGAAAGAGCAGACTGTACAGACAGTCAAGCACCGAGAGCTTATCGCCCTCCGAAGCACCGATAATGGTTGAGTTCTCCTCCTCTATATTCACTGCATCATAGGAGAAGGTCACCTGCTCGCTCAGATTATCACAGTTTTCTATGGTAAGAAGTGCCGTCATCACCTTGGTGATGGATGCGGGGTAATATGCCTCCTCCTCATTCTTTCCGAACAGAACAACACCCGTATCGGCATCCATAAGGCAGGCTCCCTCAGAGGCTACATACACATTGTCAGCCCAGCCTTCAAGTGCAAAAGCGCGCAGCGAAAATACCGGACACAAAAGTGCCGATATCAGAACAATACTTATTAGCTTGTGAGATAATTGCTTAAATAATTTCATCAGTTGTATTTTCCGCAAAATCTGATGTTATATTTTACTATAAAAGCATCTTCAAGTCAAAAATGCGGTTTTCTTAATTCTATCTTACAAAAGGGCTGTCCTTCATATGTGAATTTTACCCTTTGAATATTGAAGATATATAAATTTTGTGCTAAATTTTTGATTTGCAGGGCTTCTGCATGCATTTTATACGTATCAGAAGATCAAACAAAGCCCGGATTCAAGGGCAATTCCTTAAGGAGGAAATTAACATTATGAAGAAAAGTATCGCACTTCTTCTTGCTGCCGCAACAGCTATGTCACTGCTTGCAGGCTGCGGAAGCAGTTCAACAGCAGACACCACAGCAGCTGAGACAGAGGCTGCAGCAGATGCATCCTCAGATTCAGCTTCAGGCGAGACTGCAGCAGCTGAGACCAAGGAGATCGAGGATCTTGAGGTTGCCTTTGTTCCTTCACGTGAGCCTTCAGAGATTGTTACAGCTACAGAGCCGCTGAAGGAGATGATCCAGAAGGAGATGGCTAATCTCGGATATGATATCAAGAACGTCAACATCACAGTCGGAACAAGCTATGAGGCTGTAGGCGAGGGTCTTGGTGCAGGCACAATAGATGTCGGATTCATCCCGGGCGGTACTTATGTTCTCTATGATGACGGAGCAGAGGTTCTCTGCACCGCAACAAGAGACGGTCTCTCAATAGATGACGACGATCCTAAGGTATGGAATGAGAACAAGCCTACCACAGCTGTTGACAAGCAGGTTACCTATTACAGAGCGCTTATCGTAGCAGGTCCTTCAGAGGCCGGACGTGCTGTTGCCGAGAAGATCAACAACGGCGAGGAGCTTACCTGGGAGGATCTCGACGGACTTAACTGGGGCGTAATGGGACCGACCTCAAGTGCCGGCTACATTTACCCTGCTCTCTGGATCCAGCAGAAGTACGGCAAGAATATTACAGATCTTACACATGCTGTTCAGTGTGATTCTTACGGTACTGCATGGGCTCGTCTTGCTCAGGGTCAGATCGATGTTCTCTGCACCTATGCAGACGGACGCCGTGACTATGAGGACAAGTGGCAGTCAGAGTATGCTATGACCAACAGCATCTGGGATGATACAGACCTTATCGGCGTAACTCCGGGAATCTTCAATGATACAATCTCAGTATCCAAGACCTCAGAGGTTATGCAGGATGCAGACTTCAAGTCAGCTCTTCAGCAGGCCTTCATCAACATCGGTGCAACCGAGGAGGGCAAGGAGGTTATCTCCATCTACAGCCATAAGGGATATGTTGCAGCAAATGATTCAGATTATGATTCAGAGCGTGAGGCACAGAAGATCATTCAGGAGCTTCGTGCAAACTCATAATCACAGCTCCGCTTATTGATCTGTAAGCTTTTTTCAAGGAGGCAGAGCATGTATTAATGTTCTGTCTCCTTTTTTTTCTGTCATAAGCCAGTATAACGTGATGTTTGGGGCATTTTTATGCCTCCGGTATCATAACATCGGTTCGGGTCCGGAGCTCTTCCGGCCTGCCATCACACCTTAGTACCATATCGTTTTAAGAAGGGGATACAACAAGTATGATCAAGTTTGAAGATGTCGGAAAAACATATCCTAACGGATATGAAGGACTCAAGCACATCAACCTGTCCATTGAGCAGGGCGAATTCGTAGCCATCATCGGTCTTTCGGGTGCCGGTAAATCCACTCTCATCAGGACCATTAACCGTATGCATGATGTTACCAGCGGAAAGCTGACTGTAGACGATACCGACGTCATGAGCTTATCCGGTGCATCGCTCCGCAGATTCAGGCGCAAGATCGGCATGATCTTCCAGTCCTTCAACCTCATCACGCGTACCACGGTTATCAAAAATGTGCTTACGGCCTTTGTTCCTGATATGCCGTGGTGGAGATCTCTGCTCGGCATATATACAAAAGATGAGAAGATGAAGGCACTTGAGTGCCTCGACAAGGTCGGCATCGTTGACAAGGCCTTCGTCAGAGCAGACCAGCTCTCAGGCGGTCAGCAGCAGCGTGTTGCCTTAGCGCGTACGCTTGCTCAGAATCCGCAGATCATACTTGCAGACGAGCCGGTAGCAGCTCTTGACCCGGTAACTGCCAAGCAGGTTATGGATGATTTCACACGTATCAACGAAAGCATGAATATCACCATACTTATCAACATTCACCATGTTGATCTTGCACTTCAGTACTGTAAGAGAGTTATAGGCATAAGAGCCGGCGAGATAGTTTACGACGGTCCGTCGGATAAGGTTGATGATGCCGTTCTTGCAAGGATATATCAGGGCAGGGAGGATGAAGCATGAGCATCTATGACAAGCTCTTTCCTCCGAAGACCTATACTCTTCCTGACGGCCGGGAGATTAAGGAGAAGCGCTCACGTGCCCCTCTCTATACCCTTATCATACTGATATTTGCAGCCGTATCGATAAAGATTACAGGCTTTAATCCGACCACGCTTGCAAAACGAGGCAACGAATTCTTCGTCATACTCGGACAGATGTTTCCGCCCGAGCCCTCATACACCGGCAAGATTATCAGTCCCATACTTGATACCATCAAGATGTCGCTGCTTGGTTCCTTCATCGGCTCCGTGCTCTGCGTGCCCTTTGCCATGCTTGCCAGCACCAATGTATGCAAAAGCAAGGCTGTAGTCTGGATCATGCGCCTTATGTTCAGCATAATACGTACGCTCCCGACCCTTGTATCCGCACTCATTGCTACCTTTATCTTCGGCCTCGGCACCATAGCAGGTACAACAGCTATAGCAGTATTCTCATTTTCATATATCGGCAAGATACTGTATGAGGAGATTGAGACTGTTGACATGGGTGCCTTCGAGGCTCTTGAGGCTATGGGCGCGACCAGATATCAGGCCTTTGTTTCAGCTATTATTCCGCAGGTTATGCCGAGCTTTCTGTCCAACAGCCTCTATAACTTTGAGGGAAATGTGCGCTACGCTGCAGTCCTCGGTTATGTAGGTGCCGGCGGTATCGGCCTTATCCTTAATGAGCAGCTTGGCTGGCGTGAATATCCGAATGTAGGAATGATACTTCTTGTATTATTTATCACCGTATTTATCATTGAAACAGTGAGCCGCTGCATTCGCAGACGCCTTGTATGACAGAAGGGAGGCATTTTCCATGAACAGCAGAATAGAACAGGCCTATGACAAACGTCCCAAGGACTGGGTTTACAATCTTGTTATAGGCATCATCGTTGTCGCTCTTCTTCTCTGGAGTGTTACGGCAATGGAGTCCTCCGGAACGACCACTAACGGCGGCAAGATGGCTCTTAATATCCTCAACGGTATTGTGCACCCTGACACCTCACTCCTTTTTAATTTCACCACAAGCGGAGTATTATACCTGCTGCTTGAGACAATTTGTATCGCCTTTATGGGAACAGTAGTCGGTGCAGTATTTTCAGTGCCGCTTGCATTTTTATCGGCAAGCAACCTTACGCCTAAGCCGATTGCCTTTATCGGCCGCATACTCATAATGATGATACGTACCGTACCGGCCTTTGTTTACGGACTTATGTTCATCCGTGTCACCGGTCCCGGAGCATTTGCAGGTCTTATGACCATGTCCCTCTGCTCTATCGGTATGGTATCCAAGATGTATATTGAGGCCATCGAGGATCTCGACACCAAGATTCTGGAGTCTCTTGACGCCGCAGGCTGCTCAACCTGGCAGAAGATCCGCTACGGCATACTTCCGCAGCTTATGCCGAACTTTGCATCTACCGCTATTTACAGATTCGATATTAATTTACGAGATGCAACCGTCCTCGGACTTGTAGGTGCCGGCGGTATCGGTGCTCCTCTTATCTTTGCTATGAATGCTTACCGCTGGAACGAGGCCGGCTCAATACTTATAGGACTTATCATTCTCGTTCTTATCATTGAGTGGTTCTCCACAAAGATCAGAGTCAAGCTGACAAGAGGCTGATGCCTATGAACAGAAGCTTTGATATATATTACACCTCTGATACCCACGGCAAGATTCTGCCTGTGGATTATCAGAGCGGCAGGCATCTGACCCGCGGTCTTATGGATATAGCTGCCTGCATAAAGCATACCGGCAATACCATAATTGCTGACGGCGGTGATTCCCTGCAGGGCTCGCCGCTCATGCAGTACTATCTCGAGCACAGCTCTGAATATGCTGTACATCCGGCTGCCTTTGCATTTAATGCCATGGGGCTCGACGTCTATACTCTCGGAAACCATGATTTCAACTTTGGCTATGATGTTCTTGCCGCTTATACACAGGCTGTTGATGCCGTCTGTGTATGTGCAAATGTCGAGGACAGACGCGGAGAGCTGAAGCTCCGCAAAACCTGGATCAAAACACTTGAAAACGGACTTCGCCTTGGCTTTACCGGTGTCGTTACCGACTATGTAAACCTCTGGGAGAAGCCTGAGCATCTTACGGAGCTTGTTGTTTCAGAGCCCGTTGCAGCTGCGCAGAAGGCACTCAGTGAGCTTAAGGACAAATGTGATATCTGCATCTGCATATACCACGGAGGCTATGAGAGAGAGCTTGAGACCGGTGCCCTGCTTACTGATTCTAAGGAAAATGTTGCCTGCAGGCTGGCCGAGGAGACGGATTTTGATATACTGCTTACCGGTCATCAGCATATGCCGGTTGCAGGTACAGTAATAAGTGATACCTTCTCTGCACAGCCGCCCTGTGATGCCGGAAGCTATATTCATATGGAATGTACTGTCAGCGATTGTGGGTCGTTAGGGGACAGCT